>CAXTQJ010000017.1:0-17105 GCA_964246245.1 uncultured Sphingomonadaceae bacterium | reverse complement strand
TTCCCGCTCCAGGTTGCGGTGCTGCTCGACGCGCCGGGCGAGGGGTTCACCGGCGGCGAGTTCGTCCTGACCGATCCGCGGCGGCGGATGCAGGCGCGGGTCTCGGTCGTGCCGCTGGCCCGCGGCGACGCCGTCGTCTTCGCCGTTAACCACCGGCCGGTCGCCGGCAGCCGCGGCGACTACCGCGTCGTCCATCGTCACGGCGTCAGCCCGGTCCGCGCGGGCCAGCGGCATACGCTCGGAATCATCTTCCACGACGCGGCCTAACGCGCGCCAACTCCAAGCCCAGATCGTTGGCCTACCCGATCGGGCAGATGCGCCGGTGCCGTCGGGCACCCTATCTCCGTGCTTGAGGAGATAGCCGATGACCACCTTTGCCGACCTGTCGAACAGCCTGGCCGACCTCGTTGCCCATACGGCACCGCACGTCGTCGAGGTCGAGTCCCGCCGCTCGCTCGCCAGCGGTTTTGTCTGGCGCGATGGCCTAGTCGTCACCGCCGACGAGACGCTGGCCGAGCAGGGCAAGGTCCGGGTCGAGACCGCCGACGGCACCGTGCTCGACGCCGGAGTCGCCGGCCGCGACGCCGCGACCGATATCGCCCTGCTCCGTGTTCCCGGCCTGACTGCGACGCCGGCGACGTTCGCGACCAAGCCAGTCCGCCCCGGCGCGCTGGCGCTGGTCGTCGGTGCGGCCGAGAGCGCGCCGGTCGTTACTCATGGCACGGTCGCCGCGGTCGGCCCGGCGTGGCAATCGATGCGCGGCGGCACGATCGACACGCGTCTCGAGCTCGACCTGCGCCTCCGCCGCCGAGCCGAGGGCGGGCTGGCGCTGGGCGGCGACGGCACGGCGTTCGGCATGGCGGTGCGCGGTCCTCGTGGGCGGACGCTGGTCATCCCCGCGACGACGATCGAGCGGGTCGTGGGGGCGCTCGCCGCCCACGGCCGGGTGCCGGTCGCCTACCTCGGTGCTGGCCTGCGCGACGTGGCGGTCGACGGCGCGGATGGTCACGGCGCGATGGTGATGAGTGTCGACGCCAATGGTCCCGCGGCCCAGGCCGGCATTACGCAGGGCGACATCCTCGTCAGCTGGAGCGGCACTCCCCAGCGCCACGTCGGCATGCTGCTGCGGACGCTTCGCGCGACGCCGGTCGGCACGGTCGTGACGCTCGGCGTGCGCCGTGCCGGCGAGACGCGCGACGTCGTCGTTACCATCGGCGACCGGCCCGAGCGGTGACCAACGCGGCGCTGACCATCGCGCTGCGCCTCGCCGACCCCGACCTCGCCGATCGCGTGATGACACCGCTCGGCCGAGTTACCGGCATCACGCTCGTCGGCGGCGTCGAGCCGGCGGACATGGTCCTAAGCGACGACGGTTTGAACGATGGCGACGATGACGTGACGCGCCGCTTGGAGGTTGGATCAGGCTTTGGGCAGCCCGACGGTGCCGATTGCACTACCGTCGCCCTGACGCCGCGCGAGCGCGAGGTCGTGGCGCTTCTGGCCGAAGGCCTGTCGAACAAGCAGGTCGCCCTGCGGCTCGGCATCGCCCCCGATACGGCCAGGTTCCACGTCGGCCGTCTGATCGACAAGCTTGCTGCCTCCGGCCGCACCGACGCCGTCGCGCAGGCGGCGCGCCGCGGCATCGTCAAGCTATAGATTGGTGTCCTCAGCGCGCTGGCGGTGGACCGCTACACCAAGTTGGACTACCGTATAGTCTAACTGTGCGAAGGTGTAGCAGCGAGGTAGATCGTGCAGGTGTCCGTGTCCGACGCGAAGGCGCAGCTGACCGACCTCGTGCGCCGTGTTGAAGCCGGCGACGATGTCGTGCTCACGCGTCATGGCCACGCGGTCGTGCGGCTGGTGCCGATCGTTCCCGCCCGCGATGCTGAGGCGAGACGAGCCCTGATGGAGGAGCTACGACGCACTGCGGTCGGGGCAATCAAGGAGGGGCCGAGCGCTGCTTGTAGTCAGGACGACCTCTATGGCGAGGACGGTCTGCCACTGTGATCGTCGTTGACACGTCGGCGCTGATGGCGATCCTGCTCAACGAGCCCGCGGCCCCTGCGCTCACCACCATCCTCGCTGATGCCGATGCCCTCGCCATCTCGGCGGGCACGATGGCCGAGACGCTGATCGTTGCCGACCGGCGGGGCTGCGGCGGCGAGATGAGGCGCCTGCTCGACGGCCTGGGTTTCGAGGTCGTGAGCGTGACACCGGCCACGGCGAGACTGATCGCTGACGCCTATGCACGGTGGGGCAAGGGGATCGACCCCGCCGGCCTCAACTTCGGCGACTGTTTCGCCTATGCCCTCGCCGCCGAGCGCGACGCTGCGCTCGCCTACGTCGGCGAGGAATTCGCCCGCACCGATATAACAGCGGCTCTCGGTGATCGACTTTGACCTGAAACCCCAATGCCGGTCGTTCACCGGCTAAATTACGCTTACCGGCTTCGGACGCCCGTTCATCTCGCGGGCATGCTGCAATGGATGCCCCGACGCGGGCGCTTTGGCGCGACCGGGTGGGGAGCGGAACGACCGCTTTGCGGCTGCAAAGCCGCGTTGCAGCCGTTAATCGGAGGCGTAGGGTACCAGCATGTATGACGACGGCATGCTGGCCGCTATCGACGGGCAGACGCTCGCGGCAGCCTTTCCGGTCGAGTACCGAGCGGCAGCGCTACGTGCAGGAATTGAAGCGACCCGTCTCCTTGCTCCGCGACAGCGGACAAAGCGCTTTGAGGTCCGCGTTGAGGGTCAGGCAGTGCTGATCCCAGCACGGCTGCACTTTCAACCCGGCGACCTGGCTCTGTCTGAAGGCGATGAAGCGTGGCGGTTCGCGCGCGCCCTACAAACCCGCAGCAACGACGGATTTGAGCGGCAGCGTGCTGCACGCGATATACTCGCAAGCATACAGCCTTGGGCCGCACCGTTCATTGTTGCTTTGGTCGGCGAATACATTGTTGAGATAATAGACGACGTCGCCGCCGGGATGACGCCCGATGTCGAGCGAATTCTCGCCTCGTTTATTTTCCATAACGAAGCTCTCTGGAATCTTACTAAGTGCCGGGTTACTAGCTACTGGAACGCTTATTATCGGTCGACATATAGTAGCGACGTTCGTCATGTTTATACGCGAGACGAGTATGTCGGGTTTAAACTAATCAACCAGCTAACAATGGCAGCTCTCGGCTGGGGTCAAACCGGACTTCGATGACCGAGATTGGGGCGGGTGCGACGCGCGCCGCGATGGGACCCCAGTGCCGGCCGTTCGGCCTGTCTTGCCATTTCCCAACTTCGGTCATTTGTTAAGCCGAACAGCGAGGCAGTCCCCTCGCTATGTCGGGCCTGTCGATTAAGCCTCTGGCTCTTGCGTCACTGGCATCGCAGGCAGGTGGCGGCTCACCTTGGTCTCCAATAGCCGGAGCAGGTCGGGCTGCATGAATTTGTAGTCGTCTGGTATATCTAGGCAGATCACGCGCTTACCCCGAGAGCCGCTCGGAAGCGCCGCTGCAGTTTGCTGCGGTGCGCCTTTTCCATGACGAAGATCACGGCGGCCCACTCGACCAGCTCGCCGTGAGCGGGTTCTCGGCGTCGTGGTTGGTGCCGGCAGAGTCCACCTCCAGGTCCTGTCGGCGCGAGAACACCTGCTCGGCGGTGAGGCTACGCAGCCTATTCTGGCTGCACACGAAGAGCACCGTCCTAATGAGGCGTTGTCTCAACCTTGTCTCCTACACGCCGCGCCAGGCGAGTGGACCTGGCGCGGCGTCGGCCGCGAAGTCGACTTGGAGAACGCGGCGCCGTCGCGGCGGATCGGCGGCGAGCGAGGCGTGAACGATCGACGTGGCGTAGAGCCAAACATCACCCCGTTCGGCAAGGCAGAGCCGCTCGCCGGAGGTAGTCACAACGCGCCCGATCTCGGCTTCGGGCAGGCGCCCCAGCTTATGCGAACCGGGCACGATGCGTAGCGGCGCATTTCGCTCGTCAACCGCATCCAGATGCACGCGCACCGTCACCATGCGCTCAAGGATCTCGAATGGCGGCTCCACCTGGATCAGCCCGGCCTTCACCGTCCACGGCCCGTACCCGTCCGTGTCGATACGCTCGTCGACCACGATTGTGCGGTCCTGGTGCCAGCCGAGCGCCCAGTTCCGCTCCGCGGTCTTGTCGAACAGGATCGCACGCACAGGGCGGGCTTGTTCACCGAGCACGGACGTCGCGATCGCGCCGATCGGTCCGGCGTCATCGAGGAAGGGCTGCAGCTGCCGCCCCTCCCCCATCCGCACACCCGGCCTGCTCGTCGGCAGCGCAGCCAAGGCACTCTCAAGGCGACCGCACGCAGCTTCGTCCAAAGCTTGTGCGAATAGCTGAGCTCCATCATCATTGAGGGTAAGGTCATCAGATCGGCGAACGGTTGGAAGCATGAGGCTGAGGCTAGCGCGACCTACCCTCGGCGTCGACCCGACCCCTTTCCGGACGTTGGAGTCGCACTTCTCGCTTCCCGAAACGAGACACTTATTCAGCTTCCATTCTTCGCTGAGAAGGGACCATTTGCTCTCTGCCGGCTTGAGCGACGGTGATTGAAGGTAGTCTCCGGCACCAGCATATCAGTACCACTCGTCTTTGCCTTGCAATGTCGGCTGCTCATGGAAACCAAAAAGGATTCGCTGCTGACGCCAGTCTGTCGGCAGCTCGGCGAAGATCAGCCGCTGCCGGGTCAAGCCGCGGGGTTGGCGCCCGTCGAGGATCGCGGTCGCAATGTCGGGTGCGAGATCGTTGAGCCGGAGCAGGCGGGCGAAGTAGGACGGCGTGCGTTGGAGTCGCCGGGCGAGCGCCTCAGGTGACGCATTGCGATCGGCGAACACTGCAGCTTGCGCGCGGCGCGCCGACCTGAGCAGGTCGATCAGCCCCGGCAGGGTCCGCGATTGGAAATCACACAGTCATGTAACTGAATGGTCGGTTGTCAGGGGCTACCGACGGCGTCAAAATAGGTTGCGTGGCCATGCAGGGATGATGGCCGAGGAATCGGACCGCTGGCCGTCCGTTGGGAAGCACATGCGATAAAAAATTTCCTGAAGGTTGGCGCACTCTGTATCACGGCGACGATGGCGGCCCCGTCGCTAGCGGCGACTTACGTCGGCAGCTTCAAGGCGATCGTGACAAGCGGCACATTCGAGGACAACGACGCTGACGGCAATCTCATCTATACCAATCTCGCTGGCCAGACCGTCAATGTCCGTTTCAAGGTGACCACTTTCCCCAGCTATGTCGTATCCGGCGATATCGTCCCAGAGAGAGTATTTGGAACAGGATCAGTTAGTGATTCGCTATTTTCTATTAATGTGGTGGCATCCAGTGATGGATATGGTCTTCCACCCGAAATACTATTTGCAAATGCCAGCTTTTCTGGAGCTTACAACAGCGGCGCCGTAGAACTTGACAACGACGACGAGTACGACGGTGGAAGACTTCTAACACTTTACTATAGCGGCGCGAGTACGCTACGTGGACCTGTGAGCGGCAGTGGGTCTGCAAACGAATACCTGAATGTTTCGTATGGCACCAATGCACAGGACACATTCACGAGCTTGTCGTATAACTTGATCAGCGGCAGTGTTCAGTCTGTACCGGAGCCGTCGGAATGGGCGATGATGATTGTCGGCTACGGTATAGTCGGTGCGATCGTCCGCAGAGGGCGTCCGGCAACTCTCGCCCGCTCCGTATGATCGGTGAGCGCGCTGAAGACGGGCTGCACGTATCGTCGCCTGCCGGGCGAGGGCGAAGGCGTCACGCTGACCCTACCACACGTCTGACAGCTGACATGCCACCAAGGCAAGGACGATGACTGCGTAGGCGATGCTTTCGACTGCGCCAAGGCCCATCCGCCGATCCCTTCGAGTGCCGCCGCGTCGCCGATCAGCCGCACCGGCCGGTCGTCGTGCCCAGCGCCGCGCCGTGGAAGTACGCCGCACTGCTCCCGAACTCGCGGGTCAGCACGTCGAGTCCGTAGTCGCGCAGGTCGGCGCCGGTAAGGATCCCCAGTCGCTCCAGCGAAAGCGGCTCGATCGTGTCGGTGTAGTCGACAAAGATCGCGCGAATCACGTTCGAACCGCGCGGTAGACGTCGAACCGCGGTGACACGAACACTAGGTCCGGGCAGCGCCGAAGGGTGGTGACGGACGCCTTTGCTGACCGCACGCCGAACGCGCGCGCCTCGCAGCTCGCCGCTGCCACCACACCGCGCGTCTTCGACGCGCCGACCGCGACCGGCCGGCCGCGCAGCGTTAGATCGTCGCGCTGCTCAGCGCTTGCATAAAACGCGTCCATGTCGACGTGGATGATCTTGCGCACGGGCGCAGGCGTCGTCCGGCACGTCCGGCGCGTCAACCGGCTTGTGGTTCATGACCTTGCCCATTCACGCGCTCACGGGAACGGGCCATCGGAGATGCTCCACTCCAAGTTCGATCGTTTGACACTTGCATTGCGCTCCTGAACTTTAAGCGCAAGTTCGAGAGATTTCCTTACGACGAGGGTCAAGGGATTCAACCGAGCGAACCGATCCGATCGGCTCGACGTCGGACCTAAACGCCATAAGGAGGCTGCAAACGTCGCTACTCGGTTGCTTCGAAAGTGCCCAGTGCCGCTTTGCGGAGTTTCGATGGTTCCTCTGCCGTGAGCGGCGGCTGGTTGGCGGTGTCGCCGGACTGCGCGAGAAAGCTCAGCGCGGCGCGGCTCGGCACGAAGAAGTAGCCGCCACCGCGGACGGTGGTGGAACTGTTGAGCCCGGCCAGCTTCACCGGACCGCCGACCGTGGGAATTGTGAACGTGCCTAGTCCATCCGGAACCGTCAGCAGAGGGTCGGCTTCGCCCGTCATTCCGTGAAAGTGGGTAGACGAGATCCACGTCTGCTGCACAAATTCGAACTGTCGTTCGAGGTCGCCGCACACCGCCGCGAAGAGAAGGCCGGTCTCGACGGCCTCTCCTGTCTTCCGGACGTAGCTGCGTCCGCGTCGAATGATGCGATGGCGATTGGTCGTTGTCAGCGCGTTGGCTTCGGACGGTAGAAGGCTGTCGCGCGGGTTGGCCCGGCGGATGTGCGCGCCGAGCGGACAAATCAGCCCGGTGGGATCACTCGTCGCGTAAGAGAAGTCGTTGGGATCGACGCGCTGATCATCAGCCTTGTCAGCCCGCTCAATCAGTGGTCGACCGTCGCGGCGACGGCCGATCATCTTTGCGCCGACCCATTCGGCCCAATCGTCTTCGTTCGCGCAGCCCGTAGTTGCCGCAAGCCACGGATAGTCTTTGCTGACAGCCCGTCCTTGCGCCTTAATGCCGTCGTTAAACGTCGTTACGTCTTGCTCGATCTCACGCAGGACGAGAAAGGTGCCGTTGCGACCGAAGTCGCGAAACTGTGGCGGCAGGTTTGGACTGTCGTCGGCCGTTCTTAGCTGATCGCGCAACAATCCTTGAGGATCGAGTTCACAACGCAGGCGTGGACTCGGCGCAAAGTGGCCTTGGTTGTTGGGATAGCCGAACAAAATTTCGCCCGGCTTGAGCCGGTCGCGGGCAGGCGCCGCCGCCGCCCCGAAGCAGGCGTCGATCACCGGCTGCGCGATACCATCGCTGAACCCGAAATGGCCGACGCCAAGTCGGTTCCGATCCGTCGCGCCGACCGGGTCGGTGCGGATCGTGTATCGAAGGTCAGTGCTGAAGTAGTCCTCGGCCTTGACTATCGCAGCATCCCGGGCCGCTGCTTCCCGCGAGAAAATCCAGACGGCGGCCATCGCTCCGGTTTGGCCGGCACCGCCGCTGGTGAAGTCGCGGTCGCTCCACCGCCACTTCGCCGGATCAGCCGGCCCGGCGTCGCCAAGGATACGAGCGCGGGCGGACATGCCGGCGGTGAAGGCATATCCGAACCCAGCCAAGCCGTCGGCCTCGCCAAGGCCGGGCACGCCGAGCCGCACCAGCGCTTCGCTGCCAAATGCGATATAGCTGATCGAGCACGGCAGCCGCTCCGGTTCGGTGATCTCGCCGAACTGAAGCTGCGGCAGATCATTCGACCCAGCGAGCAGGTCGGCGACCAGCGTGGTCCGAATTTCCGGGATTGTCACTAGCAGGCAGGCTCCATGGGGATGGCTAGGGAGCGACGAGAACACGATTGACTGAACCTCATCGTACTCGACTGTCGTCGGCAGTGGCAGCTGGGCGTTGAAGCAGGCCAGCCACGCCGCGGCATCGGTCTCGCTGCGAGCCTGGGCGAGGCCATGATAAATGAGGGCGTTGGTGCGGACACGGTCGAGCGTCAGGCGCGGCAGACGGCTGTACCAGAACTGCGTCGGCCGCTGCTGCCGCCGGACCCAGCGCTTAAATTGGTCGCCATCGGCCGCGCCGCCGCCGATCAGTCCAGCGGTTCGGGGGAAACCGATCGCGTTGCTCCACGCAGCGGTCTGGCCGATGTTGGCCTTAGTAATGAAGTCTTCGAGATAGCTCTCCCAGCTGCCGTCATAGTTCGCGTGGAAGATCATTTTGCTCGAACCGGGCAGGCGGAACCAGCCGGCGAAATGAATCGTCCCCATGTCGACGATGAACCCAGGTCGGCCCCAGAAACGCACGTAAAGGCCGATGCTCCACAGGGCGAAAGCGAAGGTGAGGCGACGGAACAGCCCCGGCTTCAGATCGGAGACGGACAGGAAGTGATTCTGCGCGGTATTTGGCAAGTTTTCGCGCTGGGCGATCTCGGCCATCGCCGCATTGTCGGGCTCGCGGTTGTCCGGACGATCGGCCATCTCGTGGCTCCGCAGTACGGCGAAGCCGATCCCGGCGACGGCAAGCAGCGTGACGGCGAAGGTAACCACGCTCCACACCATCGTGATCCCTAGCCACGCGATCCAGATCCCAGCATTGGCTAGGTGGAACGAACCCGGGGTCGTGCCCGCCGCATGATCCACCATGACAATGAACACCATCGTGACGAGCAGGCCGGCGAGCAGCGGATAGCCGACGTCTGGCGCGGTCAGCGTTCGCAAGGCCTTGACGATGTCCGTAGACTCGACCCAGTCGGCGAACAGCAAGCGCTGGCGGCTAGGGGTGATAAGCGGGTCGGTGGCAGCTTGATTCTTCTCGATGAGTTCTTCGGCCGCCAACTGCAGCGCGCCGGTCAAACCGCTGGCGTCGCCGCGAATAATCTGGCGGACGAAGGCCAACGTCGCCATAGGGCGCCGGTTGCCACCCCCGGTATGTCGCTGAAATAGGTCGACCGCCGACCCGGCGAACGACGCCAGCCGGGCTTGCCGATCCTTGGTCGCAACATCGAACTCGCGCGAGCCATTATAGTCGAGGCCGGTCGTCCCCCACGGCCAGCTGCGAATCTTGATACGGTGTGCGAGCAGGAAGTCGGCGAGCACCTCGGACGGCGGCGCGGCGATGCTGCCGGCCGTCAGGACCTTGCAGAGCCACGCGTCGGCCGCAGTGCAAACGCGCCCGACGATCTCCTCGACCGTGCCATCGCCGTTTATCTCCAAGAGCAGGATATAGCGACTCTCTCGCGGCGATCCAACGTCGAGCAGGTCTAAAGCGACGAAATGAATGCCGGTGACCTCGGTCAGCGACTCGCGGTGCCGCTCGTATATCTCCGGATCGAGCGGCGCGATCAGGTCGCGAACGGCGGCCGCGCTGGCCTGGTCAAGGTGTGGACATGGCACGGCGATCTTGACCATCGTCGGCGGGCCGAGCGACGCCGGGTTGGGAAAGGTCATGTCGAGGCGACGCGGAAACGGGCCGGCGCTTTCGCGCTTTGCACCGGTCGCCTGAAGTCCGGGCCGGCTCAGCAGCTCGCGAAAAAGCACCGTTAGCTGCCGGAGCGCCAGTGACCGACCCATGCAGACATGGTCGCCGGCGCCAAACATCAGCCCACCGTGGAGCATCGGACAATGATCCGTATCGAACTCGCCCGCATGCGAACACCGGTCCGGGTCACGCAGCGCTGCCGCGGTTGCCGCCAGAATTACGGTATTGGCCGGGATGTCGAGAGATCCGCCCCGGCCCCGGCGGCGAAGCCGGGTGTCGTTCGGCGCATAGCGAAATTGGCCCGGATTGAGAGCCGGGGCGAGCCGCGCCGCCTCGACGAGGAGATGCTGCAGCGCCATGTCGGCTCCGGGCACCTGCGCGTCGGCCGCAACTGCCGCGTTGACCGCCTGCTGCCACGCAGTCTTATTGCCGAGAAAATAAACGAGGATCTTGCCGGCGGCGAGGCTGATGGTCGGGATTAGCGCCGTCGTTAAGCCGAGGATGATCGCGCTCATCTCGTCGTCGCTGAAATCGTGCGCCCTCATCTCGGCGACGAGGCCGGTGCTCTCCTTGCGCCGGGCGCGGTCGATGGCGCACTTGGCGATTCCGCGCATATGCCATGCCGCATGGCTGGCGAGTTCGCGGGTGACCGGCTTGCCAAACGGGTCGGCGAAGAGCACCGCCGACATGGCCATCGTATATTCGGCAAAGCGGTCGATGTCGGCAACGACGAGGCCGAGATAGGCGACCGCCGCCTCGGCCGAGGCGCGGGTGAAATAGTCCTTCATCGCATCGATTTGGCCGTTACTCGCGCGCAGGAGCTCACGGGCGGCGACCATCGTACGCTCGATGGCCCTATCCTCAAATTGTTGCGCGAGCGGACGCAGCTTGTCACGCTTGAGCCGATGCTCATCGCCGTCATCAGCGAGCATGAACGTCTCGCCGCCGCCGGTGGCGAGCTCGCGCATGTCGGGGTCGTAGTGGACCGGAAACCGCTCGGCGTCGCCGAGCACCGCCCGACAGTCCGCGTCGCGGAACAGGACGAGAAGGCGGCCGATCTTTAGGTGTGACACAAAGAGGGGTGCGAGCCACATGATCCCCTTGACTACCGTGTCCTGGACTGGCTTGAGATACCGCCCGAGCGCCGTAGTCGGGTTCAGGCGCTCAAGGCGGAAGTCGACGTCGGCCGCCTCGGACGGGGCCATGTGCCAGGCGGCCGGACCCTTGATGTGGCCGTCGTATTTCAGCTGAAACACCGCCGCTTCCTCCCGTCACCCGCTTAATGCGACCAGCGCCAGCCCTTCGCGCAGATAGTCCGCTCCAGCCGTCTCGACGAAAGGGATCCAGTCGATGTACGCTGGCGAGAAGTTAGGGCGCGCCGCGACTAAATCCCGGTACGCGTCCGCCGCCGCCGACAGCTGCCCCAGCCGTACCAGTGCGTTGATCCGCACGACGTGAGCATACCAGTATCGCGGCCGCAGGATGATTGATTCCTTGGCATGGCGCACCGCGTCTTCGAAGCGGCCGGCGAGCAGATAGGCAAGGCCGATCTCGCCGTGTTTGAAGAACAGTCGGTAGTCGCTCGGCCCGAGGCGAAGCGCGAAGACCATCATCTCGATCGCCTCGGCTGGGCGGCCGGTAAGGATGTCGAGCGTCGCCAGCTGCTCGTAGGCGATGACCAGACTGGGATTGATGGCGATTGCCCGCCGAAACAGGGTTTCCGCCTCGGCGGTGTTGCGCAGCCACATCTCGGCGATGCCGGCGAGCAGGTGGCCACGCGCGTCGTCGTAGTCGACTACGATCGCACGCTGGGCAAGTGAGCGGAGTTCGGCGACCACAGTGCCGGTCTGGCGCCGGTTCCAGATCTGGTATGCGAGGTGCGTGCCATAGGTGATGAGCGCGGCCGATGAATTCGGTGCCAGCCGGAGTGCCTCCGATAGGTAGCGCTCGGCCTCGGCTGCATCCTCGACGGTCAATCGGTTCAAGTGCCACCGCCCGCGCCAGACAAGCTCATTGACGCCGAGCGCCGTCTCGGGCTGCAGGCGCGCCCTGATCTGCTCGGCATGCTCGATCCGCGACTCAAGCGCTGCGACGAACTCAGTGACCAGCGGTGCCATTGCGTTCGACGCTTGCGGCGACGGCAGCAGAAGGCGCGTCGACCAGACCACTTGCCCCGAGAGCGAGTCGACAACTTGCGCCGACAGCCAGTAGGCATCGTCGTGCTGGCGGAGAACGCCGTCGAGGACGTAGGTGCTTCCTAACCGCTGGCCGACGATCTGAGTGGTTTCGTTCGGCTGGGGGCGAAAGTTCTGGCCGGGCGAGATAACCGGCATCCAGCGCAGGCGGGCAATTCGGTCGAGCAATTCCTCGCCGATGCCCTCGGCGAGGTATTCCTTTTGCGGATCACGCGTCAGGTTAGAAAAGGGCAGGACCGCGAGCGACGCCGTGCGGTGGAATGCGGCGAGCGATGTGACGCGCAGAACCGCCCCCTGCGCAACCGGGCCCGCACGGTCTGCCAAGGCCGATCGCTGCTCACGCAGCCAGTCCTCGAATTCCTCTTCGCCTTCTAGGTCGATGCCCTCGAGGAATTCCCAAGACGCACGCCGGCGGTCGCCTGGACCGGTATAATTACGCGCATCGATGTCGATGTAGTCGAGATCGAGCGTAATGCGGTTTGAGTTCGCGCGGAGCAGCGTGAGTTGACCGCAGTTCAGCCGCCGGCGTAGCGTCGACAATTCGTTGCGCAAACTGTTCTGCGCTTGCAGCTTCTCGCGCGATCCCCATAGCCGGTCTTGAAGCCAGCTGCGCGTCCGTTCGCCGTTGTTCGACATGGCCAACATGGCAATCAAGGCACACCCTCGTTTACTCGGAAGCTCGATCCTGCCGAGATCCGGCAGGACGAGGCGAAACGGGCCAAGCAGGTAAAGTTTGGCGTGTCCTTCCTGCATCCTGGCGATCCTTCGCTGCCGCAATAGCGAGTTGATCGCCAATTCTACCATTAATGCATTTCTGACGCTCGACTAATGCTGCGCTTGCGCATACGGCACCGCGGAGACCGCGGATGGTCCTTTGACACCGAAGCCGCGGGCGAGTCGCATGCTGCCTACGGAACGCGACTCGCCTTTGGTGCCGGTTATTGAACGGTCATGGACGCGAGCTTCGTGTTGCTCTCGTAGCGCTGCGCCATCTCGGCATTGTGCGCTGCTTCCTCGCGACGGGCTTGCCGCACCTCCTGCGCCATACGGACGGCGCTGTTGAGCTGGCCGAAGTTGCTCGACGGACCGACGATCAGCTTCATCACGATGCCCGTCGACGGCGCGTACCCGACCGGGAGTGGTGGCAGGACGCCGATACCTGCGATCGCCTTCTCGGCGCAGTCGCGAAGGCGGACATTTCCCGCGACGAAAGCAACATTGGTGGCCCTGCCATCGTCGCCACGATGAAAGCGCATCGTAACAGTGCCGTACCGCGGTTCAGCAGGGTCGAGCGACCGATCGATTCGCTGGTCGATGTCGGCGACCCACTTCGACAGCTCGCTCGAACTAGCCGCAACCGATGTCCCAAGAAGCAGAGCGGCCGTAGCGGTCTTCAGATAGATATTCATGATAACCTCCTTGCTCAGGCAACGGGCAATTCCGAAGCCATGCACAAGGGAGTAATTACGGGTCGCAACCGGGCCGTTGGACGAACGTTAGACTTAGATTAATAAAGCGTAATTAAAGCCACGCTGGGCGATGCGATGCATGGCGTCGTCGTCACGGTCGACATGTTTGCCCGTCCGACGCGCGGCGATGACCGACATTCGTGCCGGCCGCGAAGTCTTCGTCCTAGAGTACGAGATGGTGGGCCTCACAAGTGATGAAATATTTCCTGAGGATCTCGACTACACCATCTTCAGTCCGTTGCGACGGGCGCTACGCACGTCGACCAGCAGCGCTGGCGCAAGACGATAATGCTGTTCAATCCGGCCACCCGGACTATGCGCGCCGATCCACGATCTGCCGCCAAGTGCCGCGATATGAGGCTCGCCGCGTATTGGGCCGCGGTGGGCGTCGTTCCCGACTTCCGCGCGACTGGCGCGGTGCATGCCTGATGCCGGCATTGCCGTTATCGTTGGGGCGCAGTTCGCCACGCTGACAGGATCACCGGGCTGCCGATTTACTTGGACGGACTAGCGTGCCCGGGCGGGTGACCCCCCGACTACGCCGCTTCAGCCTTCTTCTCGCGATTAGCCTTACGACTGGCCGCAGCCTTGATCCCGCGCGCCTTCGCCGCCTCGGGCGAGATGGTCGACGCTCTGCTCTTCGAGATCTCCACCCGGGCGTCGCCATAACCTTTGCTGGCCAGCTCGGTGTCGAACTCGCCTGCATCGACGGCGAGCCGCATCTGCCGTAAAAATTCCTCGAAGCGGTCGGCCGGCATATGGTTGGTTGCGACCCCGTTGATGTCGAAGGTATCGCCACCCACCTTGACCGTCAGGGCGACATCGTCATTCCTGAGACGATACCATCCGGTCGCCGTGCCGGCAGAGCCGGCTTTGAATTGTGTCAAGGTGCGGTCGATGTCACGGAGTAAGGGCCGGCGGGCCTTCGCGGGATCGACGGCCTTTCTATCGAACAGGTGCTTGAGACTGTTGTCGATGATGCCGAGATAGTCCTTCAGCGCCATACTCGTTCTGCACTGTTTTGGTGTCTATGTTGTTAGATGCCGCGCGCGAGACCGACAAGCGTCTCGAAAACGGACCTCGTCTTCCTCTTGCACAGCTATCGGTTTTATACAGTGTGCGTCGCAGGCGGCATAATTCGTTTAAGCTGATCCCGAAGAAATAGGCAGATCTGTCTTCGACGATAGCCGTGCCACCCGCACCTTGGCACAGCGGACGACCGCATCCCACTCGACCCCATCGAATGCAAGCTTGTCGATATCCTCCTTCAGCTGACCGATACTAACACCTTGGCCATACTTTCTGCCGACGCTGCGGGTGGTATGGCCCGATATCTGATCGGCGTTCTGTTCCGAGATGCGCTTGTTCCGAGTCTCGCGCTTCATGGCATGACGCGCCGAGTAGAATGCCTTGTCGGCCGCGGTTATACCGAGCCCACGTATCACGCGCATGATTCTTCTCGACAGCAGCTTGAATCGGTCGCCGTGGCGGTCAGCGACAAGATCGTTAAAGAGCCACTCTGCGCCGATCCGGTGCTGATGCGCGACAAAGTGCATGAAGCCAGCATCTTCAAGGATCCGGTGCACCGGCACGTCGCGTACGGAAGACGTTGTCTTCTGGGGCCGCCCGTCGCCTATCCTGCCGCGCGCACCCATGTCGCGACGGATGCGCACGATCGGCACCCCTTGCTCGTAGACGACGTCGTCAGGCTTGAGCTTGCAATGCTCGCCCGGCCGCGCCCCTTGAAAAGGCGCCATGAACATGATCCAGAACATAGTGTCGTCGCACGCGTTGGGATCGGTCAGCCACCGTGAATGGTAGATGGTGGCCATATCAGCTTCGGACAGGCGATCGCGCTCGTCGCCGACATACTTCGCGCCGTCGACGACGATGCCCTTCGCGACGTTCCTCATCAGCTCTTCGGCCTCGACGGCGATGTCGAGGAGCGAGCGGATCGCGGTCACGTCCTTCTCGACCGACGGTGGGCTGAGGCGAGCCAAGCCCTGGTCCGATGCCGCGGCAATCTGCTCTGCCAGTGTAAGCTGGGCCAGCGCTCGCTTCGGTCGGGCAGGGAGCTGGGCCACGGTGTCGCGGAACTCGATGATCATGCTCTTGGTGATGCGGTCGACGGGGAGATCACCATGCAGACCGATGAAGCGCGTCATGCCGAGCTTCCATTCGATGGCGGTCTTGTCGAGATTGCCTGGCCCTAAGCGGCGGTGTGCACACCACTTGGCGAAAAGGTCGCTGAGCCTGGGAATAACGGCAGGCGCGGGCGGTATGGTTGCTACGGCTGCGGCTTCCGGCGTGACCGTCAGTATCGGCGGCGACAGCTGATCGGCATTGCCGGCCCAGGTATGTGGGCGGTGTTTGGCAAGCCGTGTCGGGACACGCTCGGCCAGCGCATTATAAAGGGGCGACTTGAGATCGAGGTCGACGTCGACCGCATAGGCAATTAGCAGAACTTCGTGCTCGGCCGCCGCCCAACTGCGTTTGGCGAGCAGAGCTCGCGCGATCTCGCGCGCGCCGAGGCCGTCGTAGGCAGGGTTGCCCGATAAGGCCTTCCGCCCGACCAAGGACCCTTCGCTGACCGGAATGTCGACGAACGTGCTGTCGAAAGCGTCGATCCTTGTTACCGCCGCTTCTTGATGTTCAGGGTCGTCGAACCCTAAAGCTTCGCCGTCCGACACTTCGAAGTCCTCGGCGATCTCACCAAAAAGCTCCATCTCAGCTCGATGAGCATGATCCGGACCCCATGTCAGCCGGGTGCGGTAGGCAAGGAACCTGGACATCGCCGCGACAACCGAGTCGAGGGCGTCGTCGATGGTGGTGACGCCATCGTCGCGCTGCGCCAGGTTACGCCGCGCCATCTGAGCGAACCCTTGCTCGCACATCCGCTCGGCTTCCTTCGCCATCACGACGAGCTGATCCGCATCGATCCGTTGGAAGCGCTTGAGCGTTTCTCGCAACCTGTCGGCATGACGGGCGCGGGCGATGTCCATGTCGGTGGTCTGCAGCGAGACTTTGATCTCGCGCTTGCCGACCTCCTGCCGGTAGCGCTGCGGCACCGCCATGCGGAACCACAGCATCTTCGACCGCGGATGCTGCCATATGCCCGCCACTCGAAAACTCATTGTACCACCCCTTTGTACCACAGAGCGGCGTCGAGATCGAGATTTTGGCTAAGTTAGCGCATCAGCACGCCTTTCGGCGTGGATGGTGACCCCTACGGGATTCGAACCCGTATTTCAGCCGTGAAAGGGCCGCGTCCTAACCCTTAGACGAAGGGGCCGCTGGGACGTCGTCGGGCTAGTCGGCCCACGCGAGGTCGTCAAGGTGAAGCTCGGCCGCAGGCGTCCGGCCCCAGTCGTCGCGCGCGACGCGGCCGGCGACGAAGCACCAGCGGCCGTCGGCCCCGGCCAGCGCCGCGCCGAGCGGGGTGTCGCCGTGGCGGAAGGCCATAGCCTTCACGCGCGCGCCGTCGCCGCCGACGAGGATCGCGCGGACGTGGTTGTCGCCGACCGCGTCGGTCTTCGCCACCCGCCACGGGCCGCTGGCGACGCGCGGGTGCGGCCAGCCCTGGCCGTAGGGGCCGGCGGCGGCAAGCGCGTCGGCGAGGTCGACGCACACTCCGGCCGGACCGAGCGCGGCGTCGAGGGTCAG
>CAXTQJ010000016.1:20894-23168 GCA_964246245.1 uncultured Sphingomonadaceae bacterium | reverse complement strand
GCGCAGGACCCCTTCTATTCGAACGGCTTCGTGCCGACGGTGCGCCAGCTCGTCGACCGGCTGATGACTGGTGACTGACCGTTAACAAATAAGCGAAGTAAGCGCCCACGCACCGCGTTTTCGGCAGCGGCATTTCCTACACCCTGTAGGGGTTGCGCTGCCGGCGGTGCCCCCGGTCGCGACCGGATAGCCTAACTGCGGCCGTCGAGCTCGCTCCCCGTCAGCCGGACGACGTGGACGACGTTGGTCGTTCCCGGGGTCGCGAAAGGGACGCCGGCGATGAGCACGACGAGGTCGCCGCCGCTCGCGATCCGCGTCCGCAGCGCCATCCGCTTCGCCTTGTCGACCATCGCCTCGAACGCGGCGACCTCGCGGGTGACGACGGCGTGGACCCCCCAGACGAGCCCCAGCCGCCGCGCCGTCGCGCGGGCCGGGGTCAGGCAGAGGATGGGAACCGTCCCGCGTTCGCGCGCCGCCCGCCGCGCGGTCGACCCCGAAATGGTGAAGCAGATCATCGCCTTCGCGCCGATGGTGCGCGTCGTCGCAGCGGCGGCGGCGCTGATCGCGTCGGCGGTGGTATGCTCGGGCGCGGTCTCGGTGAAGTGGACCCGGCCATAGTACTGCGGGTCGGCCTCGACCTGGCGGGCGATCGCGTCCATCATCGCCACCGCCGCGACCGGGTAGCTGCCCGCCGCGCTCTCCGCCGACAGCATGACCGCGTCGGCCCCGTCGTAGATCGCGGTGGCGACGTCGCTGACCTCGGCCCGCGTCGGCGTCGGCGACACGATCATCGATTCGAGCATCTGCGTCGCGACGACGACGGGTTTGCCGAGCGCGCGGGCCAGCGCGACGATCCGCTTCTGCGCCGCGGGGACCTGCTCGGGCGGCAGTTCGACGCCGAGGTCGCCGCGCGCGACCATGACCGCGTCGGCGAGTTCGAGGATCGCTGGGAGGCGGTCGAGCGCGGCGGGCTTCTCGATCTTGGCGAGGAGGCTGGCGCGGCCACCGATCAGCGCCCGCGCCTCGGCGACGTCCTCGGGCCGCTGGACGAACGATAGCCCGATCCAGTCGACGCCGTGATCGAGCGCGAAGCCGAGATCGGCGCGGTCCTTCGCCGTGAGCGCGGGCAGCGGCACGACGACGTCGGGGACGTTGACCCCCTTGTGGTCGCTCACCGTCCCGCCGGTGATGACGGTCGCGGTGATCCGGTCGGGGGCGACGTGGGTGCAGCGAAGGACGACGTTGCGGGCGTCGATCTGTTTGCGGGCGGCGGCGGCGAGCGGGGCGAACAGCTCCTTGTGCGGCAGGCCGAGGCGCGTCGAGTCGCCGGGCGCGGCGTCGGTATCGAAGACGAAGGTCGCGCCCGCCGCGATCTCGGCGCGACCGCCGGCGAAGGTGCCGACGCGGAGCTTCGGCCCCTGCAGGTCGGCGAGAATGGTCAGCGGGCGCCCGGCCTCGCCTTCGAGGGCGCGGATCGCGGCGATCAGGTCGCCGCGCGACACCGGCGTGCCGTGGCT
Source organism: uncultured Sphingomonadaceae bacterium (assembly GCA_964246245.1). Lineage (GTDB taxonomy): Bacteria > Pseudomonadota > Alphaproteobacteria > Sphingomonadales > Sphingomonadaceae > Polymorphobacter_B. The sequence continues at coordinate 21,651 of CAXTQJ010000016.1, read as the reverse complement.
CATGTTGACGCGGAAGGCGTCGGCCCCGGCGGCGTGGAGCGCCCGGATCACGTCGAGCGTCGCCGACGCCGGGCCGAGGGTCGCGAGGACCTTGACCCGGCGGGCGCGGGGGGTGAACACGGACCGTCTCCTTGCAACGCGCCCGTCGCCTAGCCTTATAGGATCGGCCGCTCAACCGGAGACCCGCCGTGACGCTCGACGATGCCACCCGCGACGCGGTTCAGGCCGCCGCCTTCCGCCGCCTGACCGCGCTGCTCCGCCACCGGAGCGACGTCCAGAACGTCGACCTGATGGGGACGGGGGGCTTTTGCCGTAACTGCCTGTCGGACTGGCTGGCCGACGCGGCGACGGACCGTGGCGTCGACCTCGGCAAGGATGCGGCGCGGCAAATGGTCTACGGGATGCCCTACGCCGACTACAAGGCGCGGCACCAGACGGCGGCGACCGCGGCGCAGCTCGACCGGATGGCGGCGAGCATCGCGAAGAACCGCGACGGCGACGCGGCGCTCGGCGACGGCAACCCGCCGGGCGCAGGGAGCTGGGCTAATCGGTGAAGTCGTACGGCGCGTCAACGATCCGCTGGCTGATCCACCACGTCACGCCCCAGTTGTCGGTCACGCCGCCCTGCCGGTCGCCGTAAGGCTGGTCGCTGGCCGCCATGACCAGGCGCGCGCCGGCGGCGACGGCGCGGTCGAGCGCAGCGTCGGCGTCAGGAACGTAGAGCATCAGGTCGATCTTGCAGACGTCGGCGTCGCGC
>CAXTQJ010000016.1:19387-20884 GCA_964246245.1 uncultured Sphingomonadaceae bacterium | reverse complement strand
ACCATGATCGTCGCGACCCTGTCGTCGCCGCCCCAGCGGACTTGCGCGTTGGCGACGACCCCCTCCTCGCGCCACGACGTGCCGAGGTGCTCGCCGCCGAGCCCGTCGACGAGAAACTCGAGGTACTTCGGCGCGTCGCGGACCATCAGGTATGGCGCGACCGACGCGAAGCCGGCGGGGACGTGCATCGCGGATTCCTTTGCGCGGAGATCGGCGCGACGATACCACGCCCGGGCACATCCAAGGAGTCACGATGTCGACGGAAAACGTGTCCGCCGAGCAGCTGCGGCTGTTCATCGAACGGATCGAACGGCTGGAGGAAGACAAGAAGGGCGTCGCCGACGACATCAAGGACGTCTACGCCGAAGCCAAGGGCACCGGCTTCGACACCAAGACGATGCGCTCGATCATTCGCCTGCGCGCGATGGAGAAGGCCGCGCGGCAGGAGCAGGAGGCGCTGCTGGAGACATACAAGGTGGCGTTGGGCTTGAGCGACTGATGTGACGACGGGAGATGAAGTTGACCGCAACGGCTTCGCAGCCCACCGCAACGCGGTTGCGGCGGGTCGCTCGCAATGGCTGAGCGCGACCCCTTGCCCCCGTCTAGCGGTGGTGGCAGACGGAAAGATATGGACGCTCGTCTGGCCCGGCTGGAAACAAGCGTCGAATTCATCCAGCGCGATGTCGGCGAGCTTCGTGCGGACGTGTTCAACCTGAAGGTTTCGTTCGCACGGTTGGAGGAGTGGATCAGGCATCTTCCCGGCAAGGGCTTCATTGTCTCGGCGTCGGTGACGATTATCGGGCTCCTTACCGCGATCATCGTTCTCAGCGACAAGATCAAGGCGCTGGTCGGCGTCGCGCACTAGGTTGCGCGAGAGCGGCGAGGAGCGGTAGACGCGGGGCCAACACACCCGTGGGGACGAACCTTGGCCGGCCACAGCAAGTTCAAGAACATCATGTACCGCAAGGGTGCGCAGGACCGGAAGCGCGCCGCCGCTTTCTCCAAGCTGAGCCGCGAGATCACCGTCGCCGCCAAATCCGGGCTGCCCGACCCGGCGATGAACGCGCGGCTGCGCGCCGCGGTCATCGCCGCGCGGCAGGGGGGGATGCCTAAGGACAACATCGAGCGGTCGATCAGCAAGGCCGCCGGCAGCGACGCCGCTGTAGACTAAGGTCGGCGTGGCGGAGAGCGCAAAGCTCGGGTGGCGGCCGCAGCTTATGACGGCGGGCGCCGACGCGGGCGACGCGGGAACGCTCCTCAAGCTGATCGACGCGCTCGAGGACGACGACGACGTCCAGACGGTGTGGGGCAACTACGACGTGCCCGAGGATGTGCTGGCGAAGCTGGGATGATCCCGCGCGGGGTGCGGTGGTCTCTCCTCCCCGCCAGGGGAGGGGCGAGAGACGCGGCGTAGCCGCGGCCCGAGGGTGGGGGCGTCGTCGGCAGACCGCGGCCACTCGCCCGGCCCCACCCCCCCGCCCGCAGCGCCGCCACACG
>CAXTQJ010000016.1:16731-19377 GCA_964246245.1 uncultured Sphingomonadaceae bacterium | reverse complement strand
GAAGGGAAGGGGAGGGAACGATGATCCTCCTCGGCCTCGACCCCGGGCTCCAGGCAACCGGCTGGGGCGTCATCGCCGCCGAGGGCAACCGCCTGACGCATATCGCCAATGGCACCGTGCGCAGTCGTGCGGCCGACGCGCTCGCCGATCGGCTCGTCCAGCTCCACGATGCGCTTGCCGCCATCATCGCGGCGCACGGCCCGGCGAGCGCGGCGGTCGAGGAAGTGTTCGTCAACACCAATCCCCAGTCGACGCTGAAGCTCGGTCACGCGCGCGGCGTCGTCCTGCTGGTCGCGGCGAAGGCGGGGCTGCCGGTCGCTGAGTACGCCACCCGCTTCGTCAAGAAGGCCGTGGTCGGCGTCGGCGCCGCCGACAAGGCGCAGGTCGCGGCGATGGTCGCGCGGTTGCTCCCCGGCTGCGGGCCGCTCGCACCCGATGCGGCCGATGCCCTCGCGGCCGCGATCACCCACGCGCACATGGCGACGACCGCGCGGACGCTGGCGGCGGCGCGGGTGCGGGCATGACGGGCGCATGATCGCCAAGTTGACCGGGCGGCTCGACGGCGTCGCGGCGGACGCCTGCGTCGTCGACGTCGGCGGCGTCGGCTACCTCGTCTTCGCCAGCGCGAAGACCCTCGGCGGCCTCGGCGCGGTCGGGACGGCGGTCAGCCTCCACGTCGAGACGCAGGTGCGCGAGGACGCGATCCAGCTGTTCGGCTTCACCACCGCCGACGAGCGCGACTGGTTCCGCCTGCTGCTGTCGGTCCAGGGCGTCGGCGGCCGCGTCGCGCTTGCCATCCTGTCGGTGCTCGCGCCGGCCGATCTCCACCACGCCGTCGCGGCGAAGGACACCGCGAGCATCGCGCGGGCGAACGGCGTCGGGCCCAAGCTGGCGGCGCGGATCGCCAACGAGTTGAAGGACAAGGCGGGGAGTATCGCGGTGTCGTCAGGCGCGGCCGCGCCGATTGCCGACGCCGGCGGCACGGTCGCCGACGCGCTGTCGGCGCTGGCCAACCTCGGTTTCCGCCCGCTCGACGCCAGCCGCGCGGTTGCCGAGGCGGTAGCGGAGGTCGGCGCGGAAGCTCCGGTCGGCGATCTGGTTCGCGTCGCGCTGCGCAAGAGCACGCGCTGATCAAAGGTCGACCGGCACCCCGGGAAGCCGCTTCGACGCGCGAATGGTGAGCGACGTGCGGACGTGGGCGACGTTCGGCGCGGCGGTCAGCTCGCGGGTCAGGAAGCTCTGGAACTCGTGGAGGTCGTGCGCGACGATCTTCAGGATGAAGTCGATCTCACCGTTGAGCATATGGCATTCGCGCACCTGCGGCAGCGTCTCGATGTGGCGCTCGAAGGCGCGCAGGTCGTCCTCCGCCTGGCTCTTCAGGCTGACCATGGCGAAGATGGTGATGCCGTAGCCCATCGCGACGGGGTCGAGGTCGGCGTGGTAGCCGCGGATCACCCCGGCCTCCTCGAGCGCGCGGACGCGGCGCAGGCACGGTGGCGCGGTCAGCCCGGCGCGCTCGGCGAGGTCGACATTGGTGATCCGGCCTTCGTCCTGGAGTTGCGCGACGATCACCCGGTCGATCGGGTCGAGCTGGAGAGGTGAGCGGTGCACGGCGCAATCAATGCAACGAAACGCCGCGGCTTACTATCGGAATATGTCCGTCTGCCGGCAATTAGTTGCGCGCGGCGGCCGATCGCCTAGATTGCCGGCATGACTTCGATCTCGACCAGGCTCCTCGTCGTCGGCTCTGGCCCGGCCGGCTACACCGCGGCGATCTACGCGGCGCGCGCCGCGCTGACGCCGGTCCTGATCGAGGGGCTCCAGCCCGGTGGCCAGCTGACGATCACCACCGACGTCGAGAACTGGCCCGGCGACGTCAGCGTCCTCGGTCCCGACCTGATGGTTCGCATGGCGGAACAGGCGCGCCACGTCGGCGTCACGATCGTGTCCGACATCGTCACGGCGATCGACCTGTCGCGGCGACCGTTCGCGGCGATCCTCGATTCGGGCACGCGCTATCTCGCGGACAGCCTCGTCATCGCCACCGGCGCGCAGGCGCGCTGGCTCGGCCTCGACTCGGAAACGCGGTTCCGCGGCTTCGGGGTATCGGCGTGCGCGACGTGCGACGGCTTCTTCTTCCGTGGGAAGACCGTGGCCGTCGTCGGCGGCGGCAATACGGCCGTCGAGGAAGCGCTGTTCCTGACCAACTTCGCCGCCAAGGTCTACCTGATCCACCGTCGCGACGGCCTCCGCGCCGACCGGACCAACCAGGCGCGGCTGTTTGCCAACCCGAAGATTGAGGTCATCTGGAATGCCGAGGTCGGCGCGGTCGAGGGAACCGACGTCCCGCTCGGCGTGACCGGGCTCGATCTGATCGACACGCGGACGGGTGCGTTGCGCAACCTTGCCGTCGACGGGCTGTTCATCGCCATCGGCCATGTTCCGGCGACGCAGCTGTTCGCCGGCGAACTGGCGATGGACGACGAGGGCTACATCGTCACCGCGCCCGACTCGACCGCGACCTCGATACCCGGCGTGTTCGCCGCCGGCGACGTCAAGGACAAGGTCTTCCGCCAAGCGGTGACCGCCGCCGGCACGGGGTGCATGGCGGCGCTCGAGGCGGAACGCTTCTTGGCGCATGAGGGC
>CAXTQJ010000016.1:0-16721 GCA_964246245.1 uncultured Sphingomonadaceae bacterium | reverse complement strand
AGCCCAGCAGCACCAGCCCCGTGCGGGTGGCCTCGCCGCCGCCCGCCCCCACGCCGGCGCCTGAGCCCGCGCCCCGCGCCGGGTTGGCGGCGCGGGCCGACGTTACGCTCCGCGATGCATGTGCGACCCGGGCCGACGCAAGGCTCCGCGACGCGCTTGCGGCGCAGGGCGAGGATACGCTACGCCGCGATGACGCCAGGGCCTGTAGCTCAATGGTAGAGCCGGCCGCTCATAACGGCTTGGTTGGGGGTTCGAATCCCTCCGGGCCCACCGGCGACCTTGCCGCCCTTGTCGTGCCGGCGGCGGTGCCGGCGACCAGGTTGCCGTGGCGCCACCTCGCGGCGACTGCGGTCGGGGTGATCATCGCTGTGCTCGCGGTCGTCACGCTGCGGCGGATGGCGCACGAGGTCACTTTCGCCGACATCGCCGCCGCGCTCGCCGGCGTTGCCCCGGCGACGGTCGGCGGGGCGGCCGCACTGGTCGCGCTCAGCTATCTCATTCTGACCGGGTACGACTGGCTGGCGCTCGGCCACCTCGGCTACCGTCTGCCGTTCCGTAGCGTCGCGACCGCGTCGTTCACTAGCTTCACGATGAGCCACACCCTCGGGCTGACGGCGCTGACCGGCGGATCGGTGCGGTTCCGGCTGTACACCCGTGCCGGGGTGCAGCCGCGCGACGTGATCCTGATCGTCGCGCTGTGCGGCTGGACCTTCTGGCTCGGCATCGTGCTCGCCGCCGGCCTTGGCCTGATGCTCGAGCCGGGGATGAACCTCGCCGTGGCCGGATTGCCGCCTGCGCTCGATCGCGCCATCGGTCTCGCCCTGCTCGCCGGGGCGGCGGCCTATCTGCTCGTCGCGGGTTTCTATCGGCGCGAGCTGCGGTTGTTCGGCCTGCGGATGACGCTGCCGGGCATGCGGCTGACGCTCGCCCAGCTCGTCGTCGGCGGTCTCGACCTGCTCGCCGCCGCCGCGGCGCTGCACGTCCTCCTGCCGGCGGCGGGACTGCCACCGTTCGTTGTCGTTGTCGTGGTCTACGCCATCGCGATGATCGCCGGCGCTCTCAGCCATGCCCCCGGCGGCCTCGGCGTGTTCGATACGGTCGTCGTCGTCCTGCTGCCGAGCGTCGCGCACGGCGGCGTCCTTGCCGCGCTGGTCCTGTTCCGGCTGCTGTATACCGCGCTACCTTTCGTCCTCGGCCTGGCGATCCTCGCCCGGACCGAGGTTAGAGCGCTCAAGCGGCGTCGTCTGGCGGATGTGCACCGCGCGCGCGGGGGGCTTGCAATCGCGCCGCCGCGACGCGAGTATCATAGTCCCTGCAGCACAAACGAAAGGAGGTGATCCAGTGTCTCATTGTCTCGCGTCGCGGAACGGTTCGGCGGCTGGAGTCACTGTGGTGGCTTCCATCTGATCCTTGCCGTTATCGCACCGGCAATGCGGGCCGTCCGGAGCGATCCGGGCGGCCCTTCTGCTTGAATGGCCAGTCGATCACCGCCCCGGCATAGAGCGCCCACCAGACGATCACCGGCTGGAGCGGCAAGCGGATCAGGTGGTAGGCGAGCGGCAGGCGGGTATCGCCGATCGGGATGTCGTCGATCGCCTGATGGACGTTCGCCGGGAAGACGCACACTGCATACAGCGCCAGCATGACGCCGGCCCACCAGCGGAACCGCGACGTCACCAGCCCGATCGCGCCGGCGATCTCGCATGCCCCGGTCGCGGCGATCACCGCCTCGGGGTGGGGCACCCACGCCGGGGTTATCGCGACGAAACCACCGGGCGACCGCAGATGGAAGAAGCCGGCGGTCAGGTAGGCGGCAGCGAGGAGGCCGCGGGCGATCCAGCGCGGCGGGCGAGCGTTCGCCGCCACGCGGCTCAGGCCTTGGCCGCTTCCGCCGTCTTGCGCGGGGCGCGGGGCTTCTTGGCCGGCGCGGCGGGAGCCGGCGCCGGGGCGGCGGCCTCGACCGGACGCTTGTTGCCCAGCCCGATGCGAATCGCAAGGCTGCGGCGACGCTCGGCATAGCTCGGCGCGACCATCGGATAATCGGCCGGCAAGTTCCACTTGGTGCGATAGGCGTCGGGTGTCAGTCCATAGCTCGTCATCAGATGACGCTTGAGCATCTTGAGCTTCTTGCCGTCCTCAAGACAGACAATATAGTCGGGCCGAACCGACGAGCGGACCGAAACGGCCGGCTCCTGCTGCACCTTCTCGGGCGCGGCCGTATTGCCCAGACCCGACAAAGCGGCATAGACGTTGCCGATCAACCCAGGCAGGTCGGATACCGCAACCGAATTGTTCGAAACGTGCGAACTGACGATATCGGCGGTCAGCGACAGCAGTTCGGTGTTGTCGTGGGCTTCGGTCATTCTCTTTCCCTCTTCTCGCTGGCGAGCCGGTCGTCCGTCCCGTTCACGCGTAATTGGCCGCGCTTATTGGCCAATCGACACGATGTCCATGTAAATCTTCGCGCTGATCACTTGACCGGTCACGCCGGCCGGTAAATCGCGCCGCCGCAAGCATTGCGTCGCCGCTCAAGTCTGTTATGCCGACATCGTGACTGCCGACCGGTGGTTGGACGGGGAGTGGCGCAGCCTGGTAGCGCATCTGGTTTGGGACCAGAGGGTCGCAGGTTCGAATCCTGTCTCCCCGACCAAGTTTAGCTAAGCCACTGTAATCGCTAGCGCCACCCTGAAGGTGCGGAATTATTGTGCACTTTGCTGTGCCAATTCCCGTTCCGAGCGAGGCGAGCGATGGCGACCCAGCAGCACCTCTACCGACGCGGGCCGATCTACTGGTGGCGCCGTGTTCTTGAATTGTCCCCGTCTGTTCGCTGTGATATACGGCTGTCTCTGCGAACCAGCGTCAAGGCCGAGGCCCAGCATCGCGCCGGTTACCTGACCGCGATGGCTGGGGGTGGGACGATGGCCGTGGTTCTCAACGACTCCGCGCCAACCGAACCTGATCGCGTGATGACGGCCTCCGAGCTGACCGCGATCTACAAGCGGGGGCTCGATACGGCGCTGGCGCGCTTCATCTATCAGCAGCACCTGCTCCCCGGCGAAGCCGTCCTCAACCGGCAGCCGAACGAGGCGTCCGCCGACTACTACCAAGGGCTGATCGATACCGGCGGCACCGCCGCCGTCATGGGGGCGGACGGCCGCCGAATTGGAGGAGGGCTGGCGGCGAGCCTCGAGCGGGCGAGGGGGTTGCCCAAAGGTGAAGTGGGAGTCTCGAACGCGACCAAGGTCAAGCATCTCACCTGGGTGAAAAAGGTCGTCGAATACGCCAAGCGCCACGGCTATGGGCCGGCGGGCAGTCTGGTGTTCAGCGGCTTCGAGAAGGATCGCCGTGAGGACAAGGTTCGCGCCCGCGAACTGAGAGCTAAGTGGACGAAGAAGTAAATCGTCAGACTGCTGAAGGCCCCGAATTTACTGGCTGCGCAGGCTTGCAGGATGTCGAGCGATTGAAGCCAGGCAGCCATGTTTATTATGACGGCTGGTACTTTATTCCCCTGCTGAACATTTACGTTGGCAATCGCAGCTCGGAACTCGTCGGAATGCCGATGTGCGACGTGCATGAAGTCGATGATATTCCGCATTTTGTTATCGACTTTCACGAACTTCGACGGATCAAGAATATTCAGTCAAAACGCTCCTGGCCTATTCATCCCGAACTCATCCGGCTAGGACTTCCGGAATACGTTAAGGCAATGCGCGCTGATGGGCATGAAATGCTGTTTTCCGAATTCCATTCACCAAATGGCAAAAGCTTTGCCTCAACTTACTACAAGAAAGCCTTCAAGCCTTGGCGCGATTGGGCCTTTCCGGAAGGTACCGCGTCAAAAAAGCAAAATTGGCGATGCCATCAAGGATAAGGATGTCTATGGCTTCCGTGGTCTCGCCGCTGGTGAAATGCAGAGGGGAGGAGTGCAGACAAGCATCATCGCCGATATACTTGGGCACGAACACGCGGGCGCTACAAGAAGAAACTATCTCATCGGCACGTCGCTTCACATAATGTTGGATGCAATGAGCCCGCCGGGGAGGCACTCCATGCGCCATGCTCGGCTCATCACCCTGCGGTGGCGCGTGCGGGAGGGCTCGACGTGACAACGTCGGCCGAACTCGTCTCGCGACTGTGGCGTCTGTGCACGCTTCTTCGCAAGGACGGCGTCACCTACCCGCAATACGTTACGGAGCTGACGTATCTCATGTTCCTGAAGCTGCTGTCGGAAAGGGCGACGGCCCCCGGGCAGCACGGCGCGGACGAGTGTAGCGGGAGCGGCGGCGCCGACGACGACGCGATCCTCAACCGGTACCGGGCAACACTTGCCCGTCTCGGCTCGGCGGTCACTACGTTAACTGTGTCGAGCGCTGCGCGGTAGTCTGTAATATTGGCCCCGCTCTTGTTAGCGCGCGTGAAAGCGGCCTGAAGGGCGTCGTGCGCGTCTGGACGTCCCGCAGCACTTGCAGCCGCCGTCACGGCAACCGCGACGATCAACACGCGCGCAGTCACCATCCCGCTCCCCATGGGCACCGATTTCTATTCAGCACGCCCTATACGACTAGGTTAGCAGCTCTTACGGGCGGGAAAAGTGATGTACATTACCGACGTCCGCACGCGAGCGCCCCCTGGTCCAAGACGAGAAAGCACTCTACAAAGCTTATCCTCGGACGTCGATGGACGGATGGCCGTTTTCGAGAAGCAATAAAACATCCTCGAATGTCTGCAAACGGGGTAAAGCCCGTATTAATCGGCGTCATTCAGCAAATTCGCGGATTTAATCGAGAAAACTAAAGCAACATCTTGTTCGTGCGTGCCCGCATTGCCGCATCGGTGCGGTTCTTCGCGCCAAGCGCCGCTTGCGCGTGAGCCAAGTGCGTCTTGACCGTTGCCGGCGAGAGCCCGAGCTGTTGAGCGATCTCCTTGTTCGACAGGCCTGCGGCGACGAGCCGGAGTACGGCCAGCTGGCGATCGGTGAACGAGGCCCTTTGGGCTGCCTCGCTTCGGCGAGGCGACGCGGGACTCGACGCCATAAGCGCGGCCAACTGCGTTGGCAGATAGCGCTCGCCCGACAGGACAAGACGAACCGCCGCTCCGATCACGCTCCCGCTCGACGTCTTGGGCGCGATGCCGGCAACGCCGAGATCGAGCAGCTCGCGGAATAAACGGTCGTCATCGGTCCCGGTCACGACGAGGATCTCGGTGCTCGGCGAAGCTTCCCGCAGGCCGCGAATGCCGGCGACCGGCAGCGCACCCGGCATCATCAGATCGACGATGGCGACATGGGGAGCGGCCGCCGCTGCCTTCCAGGCGCTGACGAAGTCGCCAACCTCGGTGACTACGGCGTCCGGCCAGTTTACCCGTACGGTCGATACGAGAGCTTCGCGCATCAGCACATGGTCGTCGGCGATCAGGCACGACCTCATGCCGCAAGCATCCGACGTGCCACCAGCAATGCATCGGGGAATTCCAGATAGAAGGCGGCGCCGCGGGGCCAGCGGTGGTCGAGCGCTGCTGTGCCACCCATCAGCGTCGCGATGCGGCGGACCGACGATAATCCGAGGCCGAAGCCGATCCGAGGCGTCCCGCCGTGCCGCGCCGCTTGATAGTAATCGTCGAAGATGTGGCGCGCATCGATCGGCGAGATGCCGCGACGAAATCTGGTCGCTCTGCCACGCCAAGGAATAGAACGTCGCCAGCGCCAAGGCCGCGCTGGAAGAGGCTGGCGACGTGTGGACGTGGACAGCGATCGACGCCGACACGAAGCTGGTCGTCAGCTACTTCGTCGGCGACCGTTCGGGGCAGTCGGCGATGGTCCTCATGGACGATCTTCGCGCCCGCCTCGCTAACCGCGTCCAGCTCACCACTGACGGCCACCGTGCCTACCTAGAGGCCGTTGAAGGCGTGTTCGGTGGCGACGTGGACTATGCACAGCTTGTGAAGATGTACGGCCCCACGGCGTCCGCGCCGGGCCGCTACAGCCCTGCCGAGTGCACGGGGATCAAGAAGATCCCCGCGAAGGCAACCCCGACGCGAAGCACGTCAGCACGTCGTTCGTGGAGCGCCAGAACCTCACGATGCGTATGTCGATGCGCCGCTTTACCCGGCTGACGAACGGCTTCTCGAAGAAGTTCGACAACCACGTTCACGCGTTGGCGCTCTACTTCGTCCACTATAACTTTTGCCGCATCCACAAGTCGCTTCGCGTCAGCCCGGCGATGGCCGCAGGCGTGACCGATCGGCTCTGGTCGTTCGATGACATTCTCGCCAAGATCGACGCGGCGAAGGTTCCGGCGAAGCGCGGGCCCTACAAGCCCAGCATTTCAAAGTGAGACACTACCCGTTCGTCAACTCGACGGTCACGTGGACGACGCCCGACTCGCGCATCTCGGTCGCCGCGTCGATCCGCAACCTGACAAATAGCGAAAAGCCGGTGTCGTCGTCGTACACGCCGTCGATCGGGGCCTATAACCTCAACTTCCCCCGACCCGCGCACGGTCCTTGTGACCCTGCGCTTCGCCAGCTAGGGACCCGTCCGAGTGGAGCCGGCGGCGGCGTCGACCGACAAAGATATTGACGCGGCACTCGCGTTCATCTTAACGAGCATTCGCGCGGTCTTGTCGCACGCTCAGGATTGGAACTATCATGCGGATGGTACTTGCAACCATTGCGGCGGGCTTGATCGCCTTCGGTGCCAGCACCGGAATGGCGCAGGACGTCGAGGGATTGGCGAAGAGCCTCGCCGCCGACCCGAAACCGCAGACCCCGTCGTGCCCCAAGAAGCTGCCCGACGGATCGTGCCCGGATACTGTCGACACCCGTCAGATGCGACTGCCCGGCAGCGCGCCGGCGGTGTCGGCCGCCGTGACAAGCGTGTCGCACGCGATCCGCGCGGACATCAGCATGACGTTCATCAAGGGCTCGGCCGAGCTGACTGCGGCGGCCAAGGCGACGCTCGACCGTTTCGCCAAGTCGCTGGTCAGCGTCGGTAATTACCGCCCGTTCACGGTCGAGGGCCACACCGACCGGTCGGGATCGCGCGAGGTCAACCTCACGCTGAGCAAGGCGCGCGCCGACTCGGTGGTGCAGTACCTCGCCGCCAACGGCGTCGACCGGTCGAAGATGACGGCGAAGGGCTATGGCTTCGACCGGACGCTGAAGGGCCGCTCGCCCGACGACGCCGCCAACCGTCGGGTCGAAGTCAGCGCGTCGTAGACCGAATGTGACGATCAGGCTGGTCGGGGGACCGGACGCCGGTCGCAAGCAGTAGTAGGGCGGAAACGGCAACAGCCGGGCGCCGCGGGGGAGCGTACCAATGGGGGAACGGCGGCGTTGCGGGCGAGGCGCGGTTTCGGCGCTCTTGGCCGGTGCGATGCTCGGGTCGCCGCTGGTCGTTGCCAGCGAGGCTGCCGCACAGGTCGTCTCGTCGGGCGGTACGCCGCCGGCCCCGGCGACGATCAACAACGGCCTGCCGACCTCGCAGGAGATCCGACGTCAGGACGAGACGCCGCCGCCGCGCGCCGCTGCGGTGACGGTCCGTTCGCGCGGCGCGCTGACCCCGGGTCCGTGTCCGGCGGCGATCGCTGAATCCACCCTGTCCGCCCCGCTGGCCGGTGTCGATTTCACCGGGTTGGGCGGGGCCGAGCTCGATCACGGGGTGCGCGCCGCGCTTGCCGGCGTCGGCCACACGCTCGATGGGTCGCCGCGGCCGATCCGGGCGATCTGCGACATTCGCGACGAGGCCAATGCGGCGCTGGCGCGGGCGCATTACGTCGCCACGGTCCGCGTCCCCGAGCAGACGGTTGCCGGTCGGCTGAAACTCGAGGTCGTCACCGCGCGGATCGTCGGACTGCGTGTCCGCGGCGATCCGGGCCGGTCGGCGCAGCGGGTCGAGGCGCTGCTCGACCGGCTGAAGAACATCGATCCGCTGAACGAGACCGATGCCGAGCGCATCCTTCTCCTCGCCGGCGACATTCCCGGCATCTCGGTTACCCTCGAACTGCGCCCGGCCCCGTCGGGCAAGCTCGGCGAAGTCGTCGGCGAGATCGCAATCGAGCGCGTCCGCGGCGCGGTCTTCGTCAACGCGCAGAATTATGGCTCGACACAGATCGGCCGCTATTCGGGACTGGTCCGCGGCGAGCTGTACGGGCTGACCGGGCTCGCCGACCGGACCTTCCTCGGCGCGTTCACGACCGGTGACTTCAAGGAGCAGCAGGTCGTCCAGGTCGGCCACGACTTCGAGCCGTTCGCCGCGTCGCCGCTCAGGATCGGCGGGCAGTTCACATATGCGTGGACACGACCGACGCTGGCCAACGGTGGCACGACGCTCGACCTCCGGTCCGAGTCGCTGCTCGGGACGCTGTCGGCCTCGTACCCCGTCATCCGGCGGAGCAACCGCAATCTCCGGCTCGACGGCGGCTTCGATCTGATCGAGCAGCGGACGCGGAGCAACGGCACGCCGATCAACACCGACAAGCTGCGCGAGCTTTTCCTCCAAGTCGACGGCGATGCGACGGCGCGCTCGGTCGGCGGTCTCGCCCCGCTGTGGCGGGTGGCGGGCGGCGTCGAGGTACGCAAGGACATCGATATCTTCTCGGCGACAAAGCTCGGCCAGACCTCTGGCGGCGCGGTTCCGACGCGCTTCGAGGGCGATCCGCAGGCGTTCATCGCGCGGGCCAATGCGCTGATCGAGGGACGCGTCCGCTTTCGGCCGCAATCGCCCTATGCCGTCACCGTGTCGATCGACGCCCGCGGCCAGTATTCCGATCACCCGCTGCTCGCCTTCGATGAGTTCGCCGTCGGTAACCTGACCATCGGCCGGGGCTACGATCCGGGCGCGACTTCGGGCGACCACGCCTATGGTGCGGCGACCGAATTCCGCATCGGCAAGCCGCAGCCGCTGTCGCGCCGGGATTTTGCCTATGAATTGATCGGCTTCTACGATATTATCCACATCGACAACCTCGACACCAACATGTTCGAGGCCGATCGAACGCTGAAGAGCGTCGGCGGCGGCATCCGCGCGACGTGGGGCAGCCACGGCCGGATCGACGTGCTCTACGCCAAGCCGCTCGACAAGGGGCTGGCGATCGACACCGTCAAGCCGCCGGGTCGCCTGCTCGTATCGCTCACCATCCGCGCGCTGCCGTGGCGCTGAGGAGCTTGGTATCGTGACCAGTCTGCGTAGTCGCCTGTTCCATGGCACCGCGGTCGCGGCGCTGGCGCTGATGCCGCGGGCGGCGGATGCCGACACGTCGCTGCCGACCGGCGGCTCGGTTCAGGTCGGCACAGTGACGACAACGGTGGCGGCTGGCGGGCTAGGCACCGCGCTCGGCGGCGCCGCCGACATGATGACCCATCCGGCGCTTAGCGCCGATACGACCAAGTCGGCGGTCACTTTTTCGGTCGGCTCGACGAACGCCGTCGTCAACTGGAACAACTTCAACATCGACGCCGCGAAGACGGTGACCTTCGTCAACGACGGCGGCGCTGCGTTCTCGATCCTCAACCGCGTGACGTCGGGCAGCCTGACCACGATTGCCGGGACGCTCCAGGGCAACGCTTCGGCGGTCGTCGGCAACCGCGGCACGATCTTCGTGTCGAACGAGAGCGGCATCACCTTCGCCAATTCGGCCAAGGTGATCAACCTATCGGGCTTCGTCGCGAGTTCGCTCGACATCAGCATCGCCGACTTCAACGCCTTCACCGCGGGCGGCAGCCTTCATCTGGCCGGCGCGGGCAGCGCGTCGATCAGCGTCGCGGCTGATGGCCCAGGCGCGCAGGCGCAGATCGCGCCCGACAGCGTCCTCCTCCTCGTCGCGCCCAAATTCGACATCCAGGGCGGCTTGCTGTCGGCGAAGCATAAGGAGGGCATGGATCCGACCGCCTATGGCGACGCCGGCTTCGTCCTGGCGAGCGACGCGACCGTTGCGCTCAACCCGACCAGCATCATCTCGGTCAACATCGCCGCCGGAACGACGGTGGCAACGGCACAGACTCTCGGCGGCACCATCAACGGCAAGCGCGTCCTCGTCGCCGCGGCGGGCCCCGCCGACATGACCCGGCTGCTGCTCAACGTGCCGGCGAGCATCACCGCGACGACGGCGACGGCGACCGACCAGGGAATTGTCCTCGCCGTTGGCCGCGACGTGCCGGCGGCCGGCATTTCGTTCGCTGCGCCGGACGCGATGGCGATGCCGGCGGTGGTCGGCGGACGCGCGCTGGCCGACCTCAGCGTCACCGGTTCGCTGATCAGCCTCGGCCGGGTCGACGTGATCGGCAGCGGCAACATCACGCTGGGGGCGATCACGGCGACGGGGGTCACGAGCCTCGCCGCCGGCGCGGCACAGATGGGCGACACGCCGATTACTGCGGGCGGCGACTTGACGCTTGCCGGCAGCATCGCCGTCGGTAGCGCCGCCGCGAACAGCGGTCTTTCCGCCACCGGCACGAACATCATCCTCGGCGCGGCGACGGGGCCGGCGCACACGATCTCGGCTTTCGGCACCGTCGGGCTGACCGCGACCAGCGGATCGATCACCGCCGCCGGAACGACCGCGCTGACGTCGAACGCGGGCGATGTGGCCGGCGGCGGCGACGTCACGCTCAGCGCTGCGACCGGCATCGGCGACGCGACCAACCCCACCTTCATTTCGGTTGCCGAGACGGGGACCAATCCCGGCGCGGCGCACGTCGCGGTAGGGGCGGGGTCGGCGTTGTACCTCGGCGACGTGACCGCGTCGGCACTGACCACCGTCGCCCAGACCAGCCTGACGACGACCGGCGTGATCAGCCTCGGCGCGGTGAAGCTCGCCAGCGACTTCACCGTCGGTGGGGCGAGCAGCCTCGCGGTAGCCTCGGCGAACGTTGCCGGCAATATCAGCCTGACGGCGACGGGGCGCATCGCGCTCGCAGGCGACGTAACCGCGGCCGGCACGCTGACTGCGACTGGCGGTGACCTTCTCCTGGGCTCCGCCGGGGCGCACACCCAGTCGGCGACCGGCGCGGTGACGCTGACCAGCACAACCGGCGACATCGCCGCGCAGGGCAGTCTGACGATCAAGTCGGCGACCGACGACGGCGGGGTCGGCAACCTTATCCTCGACAGCGCCGGCGGGGTCAACGGCGGCGCGGCACTGACCGGCGGCACTACGGCCCATCCGACAGCGGTCGGCATCCGTCTCGCCGATTCGACCCAGACGATCGACGTCGGTGCGGTCAGTGGGCTGAGCTTCGGCAGCGCGACTTACACCAATCTCCTCAACGCGATGGGCGGCTATACGGTTGGCCCCGCGCTCGCGACGACCGGCGACATCACGACCGGCAACGTGACGGTGAAGAACGACCTGACTATCATGTCGACCGACGGCGCCGTCGGCGGGAACATCGTCGGCGGCGTGCTGACCAGCTCGAGCGGCGGCGTCACCGCCGACGCGGGGATCACGGGGACGGTGCAGCTCGGCGGGGCGAGCGCGGTCACCGACGTGCTCGTCCGCGGGACGGGCCTGACCGTCGCGGGAACGCTGACCGCCGACAGCGGCGGAGCAGGCTCACACCGGCTGGTCCTCGATTCGACCGGGGCGATCGCCGGCGGGGCCGACCTCGTCGCAGGACCGGCGCGCCAGTCGGACGTCTTGATCGCCGCCGGCGGCGACATCACCCTCGGCACGATCGCCGCGCGCCAGTTGGTCGGGACGACCCACCTGCCGACCGGGGCTGCCTCGGTCTACGTCCCGCTGACCTCGCTCACCACCGCCAACGCGATCAGCCTCGGTGCGGTGACGACGACGCAGTCGAACACGATCGGTTCGACCGGCGCGGTTGCGGGTCACCGCGACGTGACCGTCGCCGGCGATACCAGCACGACCGGCAGCGTTGAGGTGTCGTCGGCCACCGGCGCGGTATCGCTCACCGGTCTTGTCTCTGCGGCGACGAGCGCGAACCTCCATGCCGACGCGGGCGTCCTGACCGCAGGCGACGTCAAGGCGTTCGGCGGCAACGCGACGCTGACCGGGGGCACGAGCATCGCCCTCGCGCCGGGCTTGGCGCATACCATCGCCGCATCGGGCAACGTCCTGCTCGCGTCGCCGGGCGCGGTCGTCGTCGACACCGTCCGCGCCGGCGGGACGCTAACCGTGCGCGGGCTGACGAACGGCAGCGCTGCGGCGTCGCTCACCGGCAACAGCCTGCGGTCGAACGGAAATCTCGCAGTCACGACCGTCGCGTCGATCGACGTGTCAGGTGGACTGATCGTCGCGACCGAGGGCAAGGCACTCGATCCGACCCTCACCACCTTCACCGGCGCGGCGGTGGCACCGGCCAGCCTGACGTTGACCTCGACCGGCGGGTCGGTGACGGCCAGCGCGCTCGGTGCGACCGGCGACCTGACGGTCGACGCCAACCAGACGGCGACCGTCGCCGGCACGGTCACGGCAGGCGGTAACTACCGGGTGATCGGGGCCGATGTGAGCCTCGGCGGCGCGGCGGTGACCCAGTCGGCCGCAGGCAACGTCTTGATCCAGTCGCGGACCGGCAACGTCGGGGTGGCGGGAACGCTTGCCGCCAACAGCGGGGCGACGGCGACCGACGAACTGATCCTCGACAGCGCCGGTGCGATCACCGGCGGCGCGAACCTCAGCAGCGGCCCGGCCGGAACGCGCACGGCGATCGGCCTCCGCGTCGGGGCCGCCAAGGCGATCGCACTGGGCACGATCGACGCGAGCAGCCTCGCCTCGGTCACGGCTGGAGCCAACCCGATGACGGTGGCCGACTACTCGGTGCCGACGGCGAACACCCTGACGACGAGCGGCGCGCTGTCGTTCGGCACCGTGACGACCGCGCAGGGCAACACGATCCGCACCACCGGGAGCGTGGCCGGCGCGCGCGACGTCGCCGTCGCCGGCGACACGAGCACGCTCGCTGGGGTCGAGGTCGGAGCGACGACCGGCGACGTGACGCTGTCGGGCGACGTGTCGGCGAAGACGGCGGTGAATCTCCACGCCGACGGTGGCACGCTGACCGTCGGCGGGGTCAGCGCGTTCGGTGGCGACGCGACGCTGGTCGGCAAGACGGCCATCGCCAAGACGACGGGGTCGCACGCCATCGCGGCCTCGGGCACCGTCGGCCTGACTTCGGACGGCGGCATCACCGTCGACGCCGTCCGCGCGAGCACGGCGATCACCGTCGGCGGGGTCAGCGGCACGAACGCCGCGTCGCTGTCGGGCGACAGCCTGCGCGCCGGCGGTGCGGTCACGGTCAACACCAGCGGCGCGATCACACTGACGGGAGCCAACGCGACTTCGGCGCAGTCGACCGGCAAAGCGCTCGATCCGACGCTGGCGACGTTCACCGGCGGCGCGGTCGGAGCCGCCGACGTGACGCTCGTATCGACCGGCGGCGTCGTCACTGTCAACGATGTCACGTCGACCGCAAATGTGATCGGCAGCGGCGCGACCATTGTTCTCGGCACCGCGGGCGCAAGCCACGCGATCATCGCCGAGCCAATGGCCGGCAAGGTGACGCTCACCGCGAGCGATGCCGTGCCGGCAGCGGTGACGGTCAACGGCGACTATGCGATCACCGGCGGCGGCGCGATCGTGGTGCAGCGCTCGGCCAACATCGGCGCGAACGTCGTTCATGACGACACGCTCGCGATCACTGGACAGAATATCCTCGTCGGCGACATCGCGCTGGCCGCATCACCGCTGCCGACGCGGGTCGGGACCGGCAACGTCACCCTGACGGCGAACGGTCCCGCGGTGAGCGATGGCGTCACCGCCGGGGTGATCACCGCGCGCAACGCCGTCGCGGCGACTTCGGCGAACGGCGACGTCGTGCTGGGCGGCGCAACCTCGGGGACCGATGGCGCGCTCCCGCACGACGTGACGGTGACCGCCAAGGGCAACGCGACCGTGAGCGGGACCGTGTCGTCGGCGGGCAACTACACCGTCATCGGCCAGAGCGTGTCACTTACCACGAACGGCGCAACGCAATCAGCGGTCGGCGATCTCTATGTTCGCTCGGGGGGCAGCATCTTCGCCAGCGGCACCCTCGTCGCCGACAGCGGCGGCGCGGGCAACCGCCGGCTGGTCCTCGACGCGGCGGGGAGCGGGCTGTTCAACGCGGCAGCGGGGCCGGTAAGCCTGCGCGCGGGGGCCGGCGCGGTGCCGACGGCGACGAACCGCTCCGACATCCTGCTCAGCCTGCCGACCGGCGGCAACCTCGCGCTCGGCACGGTCGACGGCGACGCGATCAGCGCGGCGACCCACCTCGCGAACCCGACGACGGTCGCCGACTATGCGGCGGTGACGACTGGCGGCATCCCGACGCTGGTCATCGGCGGTCAGCTCACGACCGGCGCGATCAGCAGCATCCAATCGCTGATCGTCGGGTCGAACGGAACGATAGCGGGCGCGCGCGACGTGTCGCTCGGCGGTCTGACGACGCGCGCCGGGTCGGCCGAGGCCTATGCGACTAATGGCAACCTGACGTTGACCGGGCCGGTCGCCGCTGGGGTCGCAACGGGCGGACCGGCGGGAGCGACCGTCGCGCTGCACGCCGACACCGGGACGCTGACGGTCGGCGATGTCGACGCCTATGGCGGCACCGCCCGGCTGACCGGCGGAACGAGCATCGCCAAGGTGACCGGCGCGCACGTGATCGCGGCGCGCGGCGACGTCACGCTGCGCTCGCCGGGGTCGATCTCCGTCGACGCCGTGCGGTCGGGCGGCGTGATCACCGTGGCTGGGCTCAATCCCGGCGACAGCGCGGCCTCGCTGACCGGAACCAGCCTCGCGGCGAACGGCGGCATCGCCATCTCGACGACGGCGGCGATCAACCTGACCGGCGGCGGCCTGACCATCGCGACGCCGCGGCAGCGGATCGACGCCGACCTCAACGGCTTCAACGGCGCGACGGTGGGCGACGCCGGTATCGCGCTGACCTCGACCGGCTCGTCGGTGACGCTCGCCGGGCTGCAGGCGACGGGGAACGTCCTCGTCGATGCGGCGACGACGGCGATGGTGTCGGGCAACGTCGACGCCGGCGCGAACGGCGGCAGCGGCAGCTACACGGTCAAGGGGGCCACCGTCACCGTCGGCGGGACCGGGACGACGCAGCAGGCGACCGGCAATGTCTGGCTGCTCGCGCGGAGCGGCGACCTCGCCGTGGCCGGCACCGTCATCGCGGACGACGGCGGCGTCGCCGGGATCGGCGCGGGGACCTCGCGCCTCGTCCTCGACAGCGCCGGCGCGATCACCGGCGGTGCGAACCTCCAGGCCGGGGCGGGGACGCCGGCGACGGCGGCTAACCGGTCCGACATCCTGATCCGGCTCGGCGACACCACCAAGGCGGTCACGCTCGGCGCGGTCGACGCGCGGAGTCTCGCGCGGGCGACCGCGCCGATGCCCGCGACGGTGGCCGACTATACCGCGGTGGTCGCGGGCCAGTTCGAGACGGCGGGCGCGGTGACCTTCGGCCAGGTCACGACGGTGGCGGCAAACATCATCGGTTCGACCGGGACGGCGGCTGGCGGGCGCGACGTGGTGCTCGGCGGCGACAGCAGCCAAGGCGCGGTCGAGGTCCGCTCGGCGACCGGCGCGGTGACGCTGACCGGTCCGGTCAAGGGCACCAACGTCAACCTCCACGCCGACTATGCGACGGCGGGCGATCCCGATCCGACGCGCGGTCGCCTGACGGTCGGCGACGTCACCGCAACGGGGACGGCGACGCTGGTCGGCGGGACCGCGATCGCCAAGACCGCCGGCGCGCACGCGATCGCGGCGGGCAACGACGTCAGCCTCTATTCGGGCGGCGCGATTGTCGTCGACGCCGTCCGCGCGGGCGGCGGTATCATGGCGCGCGGGCTGACCGCCGGCACCGGCGCGGAGTTGTTCACCGGCTCGTCCATCCAGGCGAACAACACGTCGTCGATTACGACGAGCGGCGACATCGTGCTGACCGACACGAGTGGGACGCAGCGCCGCGCGATCGACGCCGATCTCGGCGGGTTCAACGGACCGTCGACGGCACCCGACAGCGATCTCACCCTGGCCTCGTCGGCCGGCGGCGTCACGACCGCGGCGCTGACGTCGACGCGGTCGATCACGGTCAACGCCGCAACGACGGCGGCGATCGCCGGCACGGTCACGGCGGGCGACGCGGCGACGGCGGCCGGTGCCGGCAACCTTTCAGTCACCGGTGGCAGCATCGCCCTCGGTGGCACGGGCGTGGTCGACAGCGCCAACGCGGCGATCCTGCTGACATCGTCGGGAGCCGTCACGGCCGATACGCTGCGCGCGGGCGGGACGATCGGGGTCGGTGGGCCGGTGGTGATGGGGACGGCGACCGGCGCCGGGTCGCTGACGGCGATCGCGCTGCAGGCGAACGGCGCGATCACCGCGTCGACGACCGGGGCGATCAACCTGACGGGCACGGGTGCCGCGGCCTCCGCGACCGAGCGCAAGGCGTTCGACCGGACGACACGGGCCTTCACCGGCGCGAACGTCGCCGACGCCGACCTCGGCCTGACTTCGACCGGCAGCACAGTGACGGTCGTCGACGCGGCATCGACGCGCAGCCTGGCGCTCGCGGCGAACGGTCTCGCCAAGGCGACCGGGACGCTGACCGCCGGCGACGCGCTGACCGCGGCGACTCTCGGCAACCTTTCAGTCACCGGCGGCAGCATCGCCCTCGGTGGCACGGGCGTGGTCGACAGCGCCAAC
>CAXTQJ010000015.1:21232-23250 GCA_964246245.1 uncultured Sphingomonadaceae bacterium | reverse complement strand
GTCCTTCTCGGCACGCCCGGCGACGCGGCGGCGATGTTCCCCCACGCGCTGCCGCTGGTCCAGGTCGACGATCCCGGCGATATCGTCCCCGGCGTCCCCAACCTCGCCGGTGCGCGCTGCGCGCTCGACAGCCTCGAACTCGCGGTCGGCCTGTGCCGCGCCGGGATCGCTGCCGGCGTCATCACCGGCCCGGTGTCCAAGGCGCAGCTGTACGACATCGGCTTCAGCTATCCCGGCCAGACCGAGTTCATCGCCGAACGGTGCGGCATGGCAGCATCCAATGTCGCGATGATGCTCGCCGGGCCGACGCTCAGGACGGTGCCGGTGACGATCCACACCGCGCTCGACAAGGTGCCGACGGTGTTGACCACCGACCTGATCGTCGCCCGATCGAAGGTCGTCCACCGCGGGCTGCAGCGCGATTTCGGCATCGACGCGCCGCGCCTCGCCGTCGCCGGGCTGAACCCGCACGCCGGCGAGAGCGGGACGCTCGGGCGGCAGGAGATCGAGGTCATCGCCCCCGCGGTCGAGGCGCTCCGTGCCGCCGGCATCGACGCGGTCGGACCACTGTCGGCCGATGCGATGTTCCATCCCAAGGCGCGGGCGAAGTACGACGCCGCGATCTGCATGTACCACGACCAGGCGCTGATCCCGCTGAAGACGATCCACTTCGACGACGGGGTCAACATCACGCTGGGCCTGCCGATCGTCCGCACCTCGCCCGATCACGGCACGGCGTTCGACCTCGCCGGCAAGGGGCTGGCATCGGCCGAGGCGACGATCGCGGCGATCCGCTTGGCCGGCGAGGCGGCGGAGCGGCGGCGGCGGCGGGGGTGATGTGTCGCCCGACGTCAAGGTAGGAGGATGGCCCTCGCCGACCTCCCCCCCCTGCGCGAGGTCATCGCCCGCTACGGCCTTGCGGCGAAGAAAAGCCTCGGCCAGAATTTTCTGCTCGACGGCAACCTGCTCGACCGTATCGCGCGGGTCCCCGGCCCGCTCGCCGGTGCCCACGTCTACGAGGTCGGCCCCGGCCCCGGTGGGCTGACCCGCGCCCTCCTGCGCGCCGGTGCCCGGGTCACCGCGGTCGAGCGCGACGACCGTGCCCTGCCCGCACTCGCCGAGCTGGCCACCGCCGTGGGTGATGGCGGCGGGCGGGCCCGACTGTCCGTCGTCGCCGGCGACGCGATGGCGCAGGACGAGGCCAACCTGATGGCGGGTCCCGATCCGGTCCACGTCGTCGCCAACCTGCCGTACAACATCGGCACCGCGCTCCTCGTCCGCTGGCTGACCGGACCATGGCCGCCGTGGTGGGCGAGTTGTACGCTCATGTTCCAGCGCGAAGTCGCCGAGCGTATCGTCGCCGCGCCGGCCACCACCGCGTACGGCCGCCTCGCCGTTCTCGCCCAGTGGCGCAGCGCCCCGCGGATCGCGTTCGATGTCCCGCGTCAGGCGTTCACCCCGCCGCCGAGCGTGACCTCGGCGGTAGTCCACCTCGTGCCTGCCGCACCACTCGGCGACGTGCCGGTGGCGACCCTCGAACGCCTGACCGCCGCCGCCTTCGGCCAACGCCGCAAGATGCTCCGCGCGAGCCTGCGTGACCTGCCCGGCGGCGTCGAGGCGCTGGCCGCCGCCGGCATCGACCCGGCGCGGCGGGCGGAGACGCTGACGGTCAAGGAATTCGTTACGCTTGCCGCCTGGCTCGACCGGCGAGTCGCGGTGTAGGATGTGTCAAGCGCGCTGGACAAAGTTGATGAAAGCGACGCCGCGTCAGAGAGGGCATCGTCCCCCGGCCGCTGCCCGAACCGATCGATCGACGTGTGTGAAGGGTAAGAAGCGGCCATCGTGCCGAGGCTGACAAAAAGACAGCGTGTAGGACAGCGTTTTCCGCAGCCGTCGGCCGCTCCCGATCCTCCCCGCTCGCGGGGAGGTGGCGCGAAGCGCCGGAGGGGCGGTCGACCGGGTGGCTCGATCACACGCCCCCAAGCCCCGCCCTCACCGCCCCGCGGGGTCACAACCCC
>CAXTQJ010000015.1:19283-21222 GCA_964246245.1 uncultured Sphingomonadaceae bacterium | reverse complement strand
CGGCCCCCCCCCCGCGGGGGGGGGGGGGGGGGGGGGGGGGGGGGGGGGGCCCCCCCCCCGGGGGGCTCGATCACTCGCCCGAACGCCCCTCCGTCACCGCCGCGCGGTGTCACATCCCCGCAAGCGGGGAGCATCGAAATCAGTTCTTCGTTTCGACCGGCTTCGTCGGTTCGTTGCTCGCCAGCGGCGTCGGCGCAACCTTCGGCGACGGGGCGGCGAGCGCTGTCTCGAGCTTTTTCGCCTGCGGGCAGTCGCCCTTGCACAGCGTCTTGATCCGGTCGAGGTTGACCCGCGCGCGGGTCGTCGCGCCGCGCGCGATGAGCGCCTCGCCCTGGCCTTCGAGCGCGCCGAGGTCGTTCGGCTGGAGAGCCAGCGCCTCGCGGTAATAGCGGATCGCGCGGCCGGGCAGCGCCTGCGCGTCGTACGCCCGCGCGATGCCGGTAAACCCGGCGGCGCTCTTCGGGTCGACGGCGAGTGCCGCTTCGAAGGCGTCGATCGCGTCGGCCGGCTTCTTCGCCGCCAGCGCCGCGTCGCCGATGGCGAGCCAGCGCGTCGCCTGCGGATTGGCGTCGTCGTCGCGTGCTGCGCCGATCGCGACGGTCGCGATGGTGCCGGCGAGCAGCAGGCCGCCAGCGATCGAAAAGCCCAGACGCATATCGTGACGCTCCGCCAGCTTGGCCGACGACGCTAGCAGAGGCGTTCCGTCCGCGCGATGTAAAATCCGTCGCACCCGTGGTCCCCCGGTGTCACTACCAGAGTGTTTACGGCCGGACCGCCCAAAAGGTTGCCAAAGTATTGATAGTTAAATCCTGGTGACCGCGCGAGGAAGGCGTCGACCTGCCGGTCGCCCTCGTCGCGAAGCAGCGAGCAGACGACGTAGACTAGCGCCCCGCCCGGACGGACCAGGGCCGCGCCGAGGTCGAGCAGGCGCGCCTGTTCGACGACCAGTCGCGAGAGGCGAGCCGGTGTCATCCGCCACCTCGCCTCGGGATTGCGCCGCCACGTCCCCGTCCCCGAACAGGGCGCGTCGATCAGGACGAGGTCGGCGACCCCGGCGAGGTCGGCGAAGGTGTCGGCCTCGCGCGCGGGATCGAGCAGGCGGCGTTCGACGATCGTCGCGCCGGCGCGATCGAGGCGCGGCTCCATCCGCTGGAGGCGGCCACGGTCGGTGTCGGTCGCGACCAGCCGGCCGCGGTTCGCCATCGCCGCGGCGAGCGCGAGCGTCTTGCCGCCCGCGCCGGCGCACAGGTCGACGACGGTCATCCCCGGTTGCGCGTCGCAGGCTGCCCTCGTCCTGGATCTCGACGAGGCCCGCCCGGAACGGCGTGCTCGTCTCGACGTCGAGCGGCTGCGTCAGGCGCAGGCCATTGGGCGCGTAGGGGGTCGGCACCGCCCCGGCGATGCTCACCGTGTCGCGCGCCGCCTTGAGCGTGTTGACGCGCAGGTCGAGCGGCGCCCGGCCGAGCAGCGCCGTCGCTTGGCGCGGGGTATCGTCGCCGAAGCGGTCGCGCAGCTTGCCGAGCAGCCACCCCGGCGCGAGCGACGGGGTCGCCGACGGCTCGGTGGGATCGACCGCGGCCGGCGCGTGACCGTCGCCGCCGAACAGCGCGAGCACGTCGGGCACACGGTCGCGAGCATAGCCGAGCATCGCCGCGCGATCGGCCACATCAGAGCGCACGAACGTAAATCCCGGCCCTTCCAGGCGCGCCAGACGCGCCTGCTTCAAACCTACATCGTAATAATCATCGACCCGGTCGACGCCGATCACCCGCTCGCCGCCGGCAGCTACGGCACGTGCGTCGTGTGCGGGCGGCCGATCGGCGACGAGCGCCTCGACGCCCGCCCCTTCGCCCTGCGCTGCATCACCTGCGCCCGCTGATCGTCCGACGCTGTCGGACAACCGCCCGCCCGCAGGTCTCCCCACTGGATCTTGTTGCCC
>CAXTQJ010000015.1:17428-19273 GCA_964246245.1 uncultured Sphingomonadaceae bacterium | reverse complement strand
GCGAGCATAGCCGAGCATCGCCGCGCGCCCGGGCGCGGGCCGGGCCCCGAGCGCGCGGACGACGTCGAAGGCGAGGTCGCGGACCGCGCGCCGGTCCTTCGACCCCGCATAGCGCCGCGTCGCGAAATAGCGCGCGATGACGGTGTCCGCCGCCGCGCCGCCGTCGCGCGCCGCGGTCGCGATCAGATCGAGGCATTCGATCGCGGCCTGAACCCGCGCGGCGGGAGTCATGCCGGCCGAGGTGATCGCGACGTCGTGGACGTGGCTTTCGCGCAGGCCCGCATTGGTGATGGGTATGATTTCGGCGGGGGCGGGTAACTCGGCGAGGGGCGCCGCGCCGGTATAGCCCATCGCCGCCTTGAGGCCACCGACGAGCTGGTGGAGAACATCGGTTGCCGGACCCTTGTAGGCGACCTGTCCCTCGATCCCCTCGGGAACGAGCTTGAGCTGATCCTTGATGTCCTGTTGGAAGTAGCGGTCGGCCGAGCCGCGCGCCATTGCCGCGACCGACCCCATGCCGCGATACGACTTGTACGTCCGCCCCTGGAACAGGAAGCTGTCGCCGGGGGCCTCGCTCGTGCCGGCGAGCATCGATCCGATCATCACCGCCGCCGCGCCGGCCGCGAGCGCCTTGGCGATGTCGCCACTGGTGCGCAGCCCGCCGTCGGCGATGACCGGGACGTCGAGCTTCGCCGCCGCCTCGGCCGTGTCCATGATCGCGGTCAGCTGCGGCACGCCGACGCCGGCGACGACGCGCGTCGTGCAGATCGATCCCGGCCCGATGCCGACCTTGATGCAGTCGGCCCCCGCCCCGACCAGCGCGCGCGCCGCCTCGGCGGTGGCGACGTTGCCGGCGATGACCTCGACGCGGTTCGACAGGCGCTTGATCCGCTCGACCGCGGCGGCGACGTGGACCGAGTGGCCGTGCGCGGTATCGACGACGATCAGGTCGCACTCGGCGTCGACCAGCGCCTCGGTCCGCGCGAAGCCAGCGTCGCCGGTCGTCGTCGCGGCGGCGACGCGCAGCCGGCCGATCGCGTCCTTGGTCGCGTTGGGATAGGTCACCGCGCGCTCGATGTCCTTGACCGTGATCAGCCCGATGCAGCGGTAGTCGCCGTCGACGACGATGAGCTTCTCGATCCGCCGCGCGTGGAGCAGTCGCCGCGCCTCGTCCTGGCTGACGCCGGGCGCAACGGTCACCAGATGGTCGCGCGTCATCAGCTCGCTGACCGGCTGGTCGGGGTTCTCGGCGAAACGGACGTCGCGGTTGGTGACGATGCCGACGAGCTTGCCCGGGCCGCCGCCCGCCACCGCCTCGACCACCGGGATACCGCTGATCTTGTGGTGCTTCATCAGCGCGAGCGCCTGGCCGAGCGTCGCCTCGGCGGCGATCGTGACCGGATTGACGACCATGCCGCTCTCGAAGCGCTTGACCTGTCGCACCGCCTGCGCTTGCGCGTCGACGTCGAGGTTGCGGTGGAGGACGCCGAGGCCGCCGGCCTGCGCCATGACGATCGCCATGTCGGCCTCGGTCACCGTGTCCATCGCCGACGACAGGATCGGGATGTTGAGCGTGATGTCACGGGTGATCCGCGTCGCCGGATCGGCCCCGCTCGGCAGGACCGCCGACTCGGCCGGCACGAGGAGAACGTCGTCGAAGGTGAGACCGGTCCGGATGTCCATGCTGCGCGCGAGCCTCGCTGCCCGCGGCGCGTACGATTCGGCCACGGTGTCGCGGTGTATCGGAAGGATGCGCCGGTGGCTAGAGGAGCGACGCCGCGTCGATTCTTACGCCGTGCAACCCCCCCCACCGGGGGTGACCGGGGGTTTTTTTTATATGTAGCC
>CAXTQJ010000015.1:14996-17418 GCA_964246245.1 uncultured Sphingomonadaceae bacterium | reverse complement strand
GGGGGGGTAGCGGCGCGAGGGGGGGGCTATGCTGCCGCCGACCCCCCCCCCCGGGGGGGGCGCACGGCTGTATTATTGAAGATGTCGCCCACGCCTCACGCCTTCGCGGCCAGCCACGCCTCCCAGTACTTCGCCAGCGTCGCGCGCGGACCGCCGCTGACCGCGGCGAACGCCGTCGCCGCGCCGGCCTTGTCGCCGCCGCGGGCGAGCGCCGCGCCAAGACGCAGGTTCGCCGTCGCCGCATCGACCCCGCCCTTCGACGTCGCCAGCCGGTACATCTCGGCCGCCTTGGCATAGTCGCCGTAGCCGTAGTGCGCGTCGCCCTGGCCGAGCGCGGTCTTGCCGGTCGCGGCGTTCCGCGCCTCCTTGTCGACCGCCGCGAGGCCGGCGCGGTCGGCGGCGATCTGCGCCGCGATCGTCTTGTTGTATTCGACGATGTACGACTTCGAACTGCTGATCATGCCCTTGGCGACG
This sequence comes from uncultured Sphingomonadaceae bacterium, assembly GCA_964246245.1. GTDB lineage: Bacteria > Pseudomonadota > Alphaproteobacteria > Sphingomonadales > Sphingomonadaceae > Polymorphobacter_B. The sequence goes on along the minus strand of CAXTQJ010000015.1, from coordinate 16,944 downwards.
CCCTCGGTCAGGACGCTTTTCGCTTCGCCGGGAAGACCCTTGCCGAGCGCAGTCTCGGCGTATTCGGCGAAGTCGCGCTCGCCGTTCAACGCGCCGGCGGTGTCCATCAGGCGGAAGACGTCGAGCACCGCCTGATCGTCGAGCTTCTGGCCGTCGCGGAACAGCAGCAGGACGTCGCGCCAGTTGACCGCGTTGGGATAGGCGGCGATCAGGTCGAGCGACGCCGACTGGACCTCGGCCGGCATCTTCGCGTCGACCGCGATGCGCAGTTCCTTACGATAGAGGTTCTCGTCGACCGGCTTGCCCGACGCCTTGCCGGCGGCGATCGCCTTCTGCAGCGTCGCGATCGCCTGCGGATTCTGCTTCTGCCGCGAATAGAGTTCCGACAGCGTGTTGAGGTCATCCGAGGTCGCGTTCGGCCCGGCGGTCAGCGCCTCGAAGTACGTCGTCGCCGTCGCATAGTCGTTGCGTTGGAGCGCGAAGCTGGCGAGGTTGCGCTGATACTTCGGCTTCTCGGTCGCCGGCAGGAACTCGCTGTTGACCATCGCCTTCAGCGCTTCCTCGGTCAGCGCATTGTCCTTGGTCTTGAGCGAGATGCCGAGCTTCATCTGCGAGATGAAGAAGACGTCGGTCGCGTTGAGATTGCCGGCCGCCTCGGCAGCGCGGACCTGGGTCAGCGCGCCGGGCAGGTCGCCCGCTGCCTCGGCCTTTTGCGCCTCGACCAGCGCCGGCCGGACGGCCTTCGACAGGTTCTTCGGGGCGGCCGCGCCGGCGGCGGCGGCGGGCGCGGCGTCGGGCTTCTTGGCGACCGCAGGAGCGGCGACGGCAAGGGCCGCCAGCGCGGCGGCGAGGGCGAGACGTGAACTGGGCATCGAGGCTTCTCCCGGTCGGACTATCGTGTTTGGTCAATGCGCTACGGCGCACCCGCGTCGCGGTCAATCTTGACGCGGCACGGGCGGCGGCTTTTGCCCTATCGCGCTCGCCGCCGCCGTCCTAAGCCGAGCCATGCTCGCCGTCCTCTCGCCCGCCAAGTCGCTCGACCTCGACACGCCGGTGCCGACGGTCGACGCGACCGAGCCGCGCTTCGCCGCCGACGCCGCGCTCCTCGCCGTCGCGGCGGCCAAGCTGCGCCCGAAGGCGCTCCAGAAGCTGATGCACATCTCGCCCGCGCTGGCCGACCTCAACGCCGCGCGCTTCCGCGATTTCGACCCCGGCGACGCGCCCAACCGCGCCCGGCCGGCGCTGTTCACCTTCGACGGCGACGTCTACGCCGGGCTGCGCGGCCCCGACATGGACGCCGCGACGCGCGATTTTGCGCAAGCCCATGTCCGCATCCTGTCGGGGCTCTACGGCGTCCTTCGCCCGCTCGACCGCATCCAGCCGTACCGGCTCGAGATGGGAACCGACTTCGGCATCGGCCGCAAAAAGACGCTCTATGCCATCTGGGGCGACCGCATCGGCCGCGCCCTCGCCGACGATCTCGCCGGCCACGCCGACCCGACGCTCGTCAATCTCGCCAGCGTCGAATATTTCACCGCCGTCGCCGTCGCGCGCCTGCCCGGTCGCGTCCTCGCCATCGACTTCCGCGACGACCATGCCGGCGAGCTGCGCTTCAACACCTTCGTCGCCAAACGCGCGCGGGGCGCAATGGCACGCTTCCTGTGCGACCATCGCCTCGACCGGCCCGCCGGACTCAAGGACTTCACCGGCGACGGCTACCGCTTCGATGCGCACCGCTCCGACGACGACCACTGGCTCTTCGTGCGGCCGGCGGGCTCGGTGGCGGGATCGTCCGCCCAATAGGCGAACGCGGCCGCCTGGTGACGCGCAAGGTACGCCGCCGCCGCCGGCCCGGTGAACGCTCCGTCCCAGTCGCGGCGCCCGACCCACCCCCCCATCCCGGGCACCCGGTAGCGCGCGCGCACGACGAGGCCCGCGAGCGGCGGGC
>CAXTQJ010000015.1:11024-14986 GCA_964246245.1 uncultured Sphingomonadaceae bacterium | reverse complement strand
CACGAAGAGCCAGTGGTCGTCGTCGGAGCGGTGCGCATCGATGTCGTCGAGAACCGCGCACAACGCGCGCATCCGCGGACGTGAGAAGGCATGGCCGACGGCGTTGAGCGTCTCGGCATAGGTCAGCGCGGTCTCACCGCGCGCCGCTGCGACGAGCAACTGGCGGACGGCAGCGGCGTCGATCATTCAAGCGGCGTCGCGCGGCCGGCGGCACAATGCAATCCGACCACGGAGCTGCTCCGCGAGATGACGCAAGAATGCAACACTCGCCGACAAAATCCGTGTGCGCTTGCGGACCATGTTTCCTGGGGCAAGGCCGTCGGTCTATCGGGCTCGCGAGGGGGCACTCGACGCGACAGCGCAAGCTGTCGATGACATGGAGAGGTACCTCGTGGCTTACCCGTTTCTTCGCCTGACGTCCGCGCTCGGCTCGACCCTCGCCCTGCTCGCCGCCATTCCCGTCGCTGCGCAGGACACGGGCGCGGCCGTTCCCGCGACACCGGCGACCACCGCCACGGCCGACGAGGCGCCTCAGGAAATCATCGTCACCGGTTCGCGCATCTCGCGTCCCGACCTCGCGGCCAGCAGCCCGGTCGCGACGATCTCGGGCGAAGCCCTGCGCGTGACCAACGCCGTCACGGTCGAGCAGATCCTGCAGGCCAATCCGCAGTTCGTCCCCGAGGAGAACAGCGCGAGCAACAACCCCGGCGACGGCGCGGCGACGATCGACCTGCGCGGCCTCGGCTCGAACCGCACCCTCGTCCTGATCGACGGCAAGCGCGCGCCGCAGTACGACACGACGGGCTCGGTCGACGTCAACACCATTCCGACCGCGCTGATCAAGCGGATCGACGTCCTGACCGGCGGCGCGTCGGCGGTCTACGGCTCGGACGCGGTCGCCGGCGTCGTCAACTTCATCCTCGACGACCGGTTCACCGGGCTGCGCTTCGACGGCAGCAACCAAGTCACCACCGCCGGCGACGGCTTCCTGCGCGACGCCAGCCTGACCGGCGGCATCAAGCTCGGCGACAAGGGTAACCTCGTCGTCAGCGGCAATTATTCGAAGCGCGACGGCGTCACCTTCGGCCAGCGCTCGTATACCTCGCGCGCGACCGATTCGGGCGACCTCGTGTCTTCGGCGGGATCGAGCAACACCGTGCCGACGGCGTTCGACCTCGGCGACGGCAGCGAGCTCCAGGTCCGGCCGAACGGCAGCCTCAGCCCCGACGTCCAGCTCTACAACTTCAACCCCGTCAACTACGCGCAGATTCCGCTCGAGCGCTACAGCGGCACCGCCCTCGGCCGCTACGAACTGACGCCCGGGATCGAGGCCTACGTCCGTGGCACCTACGAGCACGTCAAGTCGGTGACGACGCTCGCCCCGACCGCGACCGCGGGCTTCACCTTCAACATCGATCCCGCCAACCCCTTTCTGACCGACGCCGAGCGCACCGCCTTCTTCGATCCGGCGACCGCGGTGATCAACGACGGCAGCGGCGTCGCCGCCGACCCGACCGCGCGCGCCGGAACCTCGGTCATCGGCATCCGCCGCCGCATCGTCGAGACCGGCGGCCGCATCGAGGACCATACGACCGAAAGCTACCAGGTCGTCGGCGGCCTGCGCGGCGCGATCGGCGATTACAACTACGACGTCTTCGCCCAGTACGGCCACGTCAAGCGCCACGAGGTGCTGCAGAACGACCTGTCCTACTCGGCGGTGTCGCAGGCGCTCGACGCCGTCGCCGGCCCGGGCGGCACGATCGTTTGCCGCGACCCGTCGAACGGCTGCGTGCCCTTGAACGTCTTCACCGCGACGACCATCCCGCAGAGCCAGCTCGCCTTCGTCCTGCGTAATGCGACGCAGGACACGACGACGTCGCAGTTCGTCACCGGCGGCTCGTTGAGCGGCGATCTCAAGTTCCTCAAGAGCCCGTTCGCCGACGGTCCGGCGGCGGCGTCGGTCGGCGTCGAGTACCGTCGCGAGAAGTCGGCGACCGCGGTCGATCCGCTGTTCGCGTCGGGCGACCTCATCTACTACGGCCAGGGCCAGAACATCGCCGGCAGCTACGACACCAAGGAAGCCTATGCCGAGTTCAAGATGCCGCTGGTCCAGGACCGGCCGTTCATCAAGGCGCTCAACGTCGAGGCCGGCTTCCGCTATTCGAACTATTCGACCGTCGGCGACGTCTACACCTACAAGGGCGGCGGCGACTACAGCCCGGTCGACGGTCTCCGCTTCCGCGGCATCTACCAGCGCGCCGTCCGCGCGCCGAGCGTCTTTGAGCTGTTCTCGCCAGTCGTCGCCGGCACCGGCAGCCTGAGCGTCGATCCGTGCGCCGGAGCGATCTCGGCCGCGGTCGCGACGATCTGCCGGGCACAGGGCGCCCCCGCCGCTGCGATCGGCAACATCCAGCAGCCGGTGTCGGCGCAGATCAACATCTTTACCGGCGGCAACCCCAACCTGCGGGCCGAGAAGACCGACACCTTCACGGTCGGCGGCGTTGTCAATCCGTCGCGCTTCCGCAACCTGTCGCTGTCGGTCGACTACTACAACATCCGTATCGCCAACGCGATCGACGTCGTCGCCCCCGCGGCGATCGTCAACCAGTGCTTCAACATCGACCAGAACGCCGCCAGTTCCGCGTGCTCGAGCATCAAGCGCAATACGCTGACGGGGTCGCTTAGTGGCAACACCCAGTTCGGCGTACCGGCGACGTTGGCGAACCTTGCGGTGATCAAGACCGACGGGATCGACGTCTCGGCCGGCTATCGCGGCGGATCGAGCGAGGGCTTGAACTATAATCTCTCGTTTTCCGGCACGTGGACGCGAAGCTACAAGAAGCAGGGCGACCCCACCCAGCCGACCTTCGAGTGCGCCGGGCGCTTCGGCGGCGACTGCGACCTCGCGCCGCTTCCCAAGTGGAAGCACGTCGCCGACGTGACGCTCGGCTACAAGTCGCTCACGCTGCTCAGCCGCTGGCGCCTGATCGGCGCGGTCAAGGAGGACGCCGACACCGACATCCTGCGATCGCGGATCGGCCCGGTGTCGTACTTCGACGAGACGCTGAGCGTCGCGGTCAACGACAAGTACACCTTCCGCGTCGGCGTCGAGAACCTGTTCGACCGCAAGCCCCCGTTCGTCGGCGACACCGTCGGCACGACGCCGAACGCGGGCAGCACCTTCCCGACGGTCTACGACGTGCTGGGGCAGACGGTGTTCGCAAGCGTCAGCGCGCGGTTCTGAGGCAGGGGAGACGGTGGCGGCAGCGCTGCCGCCACCGCTTAGCCCGCCACTGAGTCGGACAGCACCGACTTCGGCCTCGCCCGCCGGAAGACGCTCTACGCCGTGTGGGGCGACCGCATCGCCCGCGCGCTCGCCGACGACCTCGCCGGGCACTCCGACCAGACGCTGATCAATCTCGCCAGCGTCGAGTATTTCACCGCTGTCGCGACCGCGAAGCTGCCCGGCCGCGTCCTCGCCATCGACTTCCGCGACGACCACGACGGCGAACTGCGCTTCAACACCTTCGTCGCCAAGCGCGCGCGGGGCAGCATGGCGCGCTTCGTCTGCGACCACCGCCTCGACCACCCCGAAGGGATGAAGGACTTCGCCGACGACGGCTACCGCTTCGATGCGCGCCGCTCCGACGACGACCGCTGGGTGTTCGTCCGTCCCGCCGGACCGACCGCGCGGGCCAAGCCATCGGCTAAATCGGCGGACAGGTCGCCCGGCAAGTCGGCCAAGCCGTCAGACCGCACATCGGCTAAGTCGGCAAGCACGTCGCCGGGCACGTTGTCGCGCGGCTCCCCTGCCCAATAAGCGAACGCCGCCGCCTGGTGGCGTGCGAGATACGCCGCCGCCGTCGGCCCGGTGAACGCCCCGGCGTAATCGCGCCGCCCGACCCACCACCCTTGCCCCGGCAGCCGGTCGCTCGCCCGCACGACGAGACACGCCAGCGAAG
>CAXTQJ010000015.1:0-11014 GCA_964246245.1 uncultured Sphingomonadaceae bacterium | reverse complement strand
CAGCGCGCGCATCTTCGGCCGGGAGAAGGGATGGCCGAGGGCGTTCAACGCCGCGGCATAGGTCAGCGCGGTGCCGGCGCGGGCGGCGGCGTGGAGGAGGGCGGTGAGGCCAAATGAGTTAAGCAAGCGCTGCCCGGGCGAGGGAATCTATCCTGCCGTCGATAGCAGCCCGCCGACCTTCGGCCACGTCGCTTAGCATTTGATGAATATCGTCATCGCACAATGGTATAACCAATCCCCTGCCATCTTTAGCCGTATCACCGCAGCGCTTGTAGAACTTTGGCTTATTAGCTATCGCCCGACAGGATAAAATTCCAAGGAAGCCGCGCTCTCGAGAAAAGCGTCCGGAGATTTGATCCAACTCGGGATTTTGCGGATCGGCTCCGTAGTTTTTGCATTCGACTGGAATATAGTTGCTAGTGAATTGCGGCAGAGATCGAGCACGAGAGAGAAATCCTATAACGGCTGCATTGGTATAAAGAATATCAATTCTCTTCCGTCCCTCGTGGATTTCGCGTTCTACATCTGGATAAATCAAATTAGGGTAAAAAAGAAATTCCAAAGCTCCCGCCATAAACCGGTGATATACCGTAGCTGCTTCACTACCTACCGGGATCAGGCGCAATTCCGCCGAAAGTGCTTGAGCAAAGGCTCTCTCGTCAAAATGTTCTTCAAATTTATCCAAAATATCTGCGTCGGTAAGCGCACCAATACCACCTGGAAGATTTCGATAAAACGACTTGTATTTTTCAAGAACGTTCGGAGTTTCACTCGTGAATCGCGCTAAAAAGTCCTTCGAGAATGTGTATTTCTCCTTCAAATCTTTCTTGAATATGCGACGTTCACCATTCTTTAGAACGTGCACCAAGCCAGAACCACGCTTCGTTTCCTCGGCTTCAAGGTAGTCGAGTACGTACTTCGAATAATACTCTTGGCTGTTAAGCGTAAGGGAGCGCCTAGCGGTAAACTTGGGAACTAACAGAAGCGGAGAGTCTCTAAGCGTCGGCACCGTACAATATTCGGACTTCCATACTTTGTTCTCGATATTCCATATACGTCCAATCGCCACGCCGTCCCGCATGGGTATATCCCATAGCCTACATTGCTTCTGCGTATATTCGATGAGCGGCGCCTTTATGATATTAGTCGCAATATCAGACAAGCTATCCGGTCCAATGCCTTCGATAAATAAATCGAACTCGCCTAAGTCCTGCAGTAATCCAGTAGTTGCTGCGTGACTACGTGCAAGTGCGCGATAGAGATCTAATGCCTTGTCGCTACCGATACCTCTGCCGCGACGTGGTCGCGTACCATAGCCTAGGCCGGTTTCTTTCGGTTCACGCAAGCCAGACAAAATCCTCGAGGCCTGAGTGCGATTGCCGGCATGAATAAGCTCAATTGCACGTTGGACAAATGATTGAAGATGATCTAAGCATAAATTTGACCAGCTGTCACTACGGAGAGATATGGCAAACGGGTCGACAAATAGCGCCAAATCGCGTTCTGTATGAGTATCGACAAAGTCAAGGCTAGGCTGGCTGACACCTAAACGAAAATGAGATGATAATTTCGGCATTTACTCCGCCGCGACGCCGATCATCACCCCCTGCGCGTCGTCCTCGTTCGCTGCGCCTGCCACCCCCGCCGCCTGCGCCCCCCGCCGGCGGTCGAACGCTTCCCACACCTCGTTCCAGTTGCCGCGCGTCGCCGCCTTCGAATATTCGGTGGCGCGGGCTTCGAAGAAGTTGGCGTGCTCGACGCCATTGAGGAGAGGGCTGAGCCACGGGAGGGGGTGTTCGTCGATCATGTAGATCGGTTTCAGGCCGAGCTGCTTCAGGCGCCAGTCGGCGGTGAAGCGGACGTACTGCTTGATCTCCTTGGGCGTCATACCGGTGACCGGGCCCATCTCGAAGGCCAAGTCGATGAACGCGTCCTCGAGGCGCACCGTCTTCATGCACACGTCGGCGATGTCGTCGCGGATGCGGCTGGTCAGGACGCCGGTCTCGGCGCAGAAGGCGTGGAACAGGCGGATGATCCCCTCGCAGTGGAGCGATTCGTCGCGGACGCTCCACGTCACGATCTGGCCCATGCCCTTCATCTTGTTGAAGCGCGGGAAGTTCATCAGCATGGCGAAGCTGGCGAACAGCTGGAGTCCCTCGGTGAAGCCGCCGAACATCGCGAGCGTCCGCGCGATGTCGGCGTCGGTGTCGACGCCGAAGGTCGACATGTATTCGTGCTTGGCGCGCATCTCCTGGTAGTTGAGGAAGGCCGAGTATTCGCTCTCGGGCATCCCGATCGTGTCGAGCAGGTGGCTATACGCGGCGATGTGGACCGTCTCCATGTTGCTGAACGCGGTCAGCATCATCTTGACCTCGGTCGGCTTGAACACGCGGCCGTACTTCTCGTGGTAGCAGTCCTGCACCTCGACATCGGCCTGGGTGAAGAAGCGGAAGATCTGCGTCAGCAGGTTGCGCTCGTGGTCGCTGAGCTTCTGCGCCCAGTCGCGGCAGTCCTCGCCCAGCGGCACCTCCTCGGGCATCCAGTGGATCTGCTGCTGCCGCTTCCAGAAGTCGAACGCCCACGGGTATTCGAACGGCTTGTAGGTCGGGGAGGCCTTGAGAAGCGACATCGGCGAGGTCCTAGTGCTGGTGGAGGCGGTCGAGGGTGTGGTCCATGCGGCGTTCGAGGAAGCGCGGCCGGTAGGTCGCGCGGGCGTCGGGCACGGCGGCGGCTTCGGCGATCGGCGACAGCGGGACGAAGCTGCTGGTCAACGCGGTCGCCCCGCCGTCGGGGCCGGCGCGCTGGATCGCCAGCGTCAGTTCGGTCGCGTGGAGGATGAAGTCGGGCGGGATCGGGCACGGCGTCCCGCTCGCCAGCGCGCGCGCGGTCGCCGCGACCCCGAGCAGCTTGTCCTGGGCCCCGACCTCGCGGCGCTTCATCGCGTTGATCAGCCGCCGCGGCAGCGACGGGCGGACGGGCAGCGTGTCGGCCAGCGTCGCGTGGCTCTTGGCGTGGCGGACGAGCGGCAGCGTCCGGCCGCCGACGCCGAACCAGCGGCCGAGCCACGGCCACATCCGCACGCTGCGCGCCTTGCGGGCGTTGAGGCCGAGCTGTGAGAAGCGCTCGAGCGTGACCGGCGACTGATAGTGGCGATAGGTGTCGGTAGCGAGCTCGCCCTCGTCGCCGATGATCCGCAGCCGGTGATCGGCCGGCGCGACGATGCTGCACGTCACCCGCGCGGTGACGCCACTGGCGAAGTCGATCACCGCGACCGAGAAATCGGGAGTGTCGGCCGGGTGGAGCGCCGCCGCGGTCTTGCGCGCGACGAGCGCCTTCGAGAACGCCGTCACCGACCGCGCCGGGCCGAACATCGCGAGCAGCCAGACGAGGTGATAGCCGACGTGTTCGAAGGTGCAGCCCTGCTCGTACTCGTGGACGTACGGCCACGGCGCGCCGGTGCGGCTGCGCCAGCCCTCGGGCTTCATCAGGTAGATCGGGTTGTCGTCGAACTCGGCATAGACGAGCAACGGCGTGCCGATCGCGCCGTCGCGCACCGCGCGCCACATCGTCTGGACGGTATCGCTGAGGAAGTTGCACGGCGCAGCGGCGAGGGTCAGTCCGCGCGTGGCGGCCAGGGCGAACAGGGCACGCGCCTCGGCGAGGTCGGTGGTCAGCGGCTTTTCCGAATAGACGTGCTTGCCGGCGTCGAGCGCGGCGCGGATCACCTCGATATGAGCGTCGATGCTGGTCAGGTTGACGACCAGCTCGACGTCGTCGGCGAGCAGCTCGGCATAGCTGGCGTAGACCCGGAAGCCGTAGTGGCTCGCGACGACCTCGGCGCGGGCGCGGTCGATATCGAAGACGCCGCGGACGACGAGCTCGGGGTGCGCCCCGCGCGTCGTCATATAATGGTCGAAGACGTAGCCGCAGCCGACGAAGGCGATGGTGACCGGACGATAGGTCAGGGTCATGCGCCGCGCCCGTGGATGGCGGCGCGCACGGCGTCGATCGTCGTAGCGACGGCGACGCTGTCGGCCAGCGGCATGACCGCGCTTTCGCCGAGGCCGGCGGCGACGCAGCGGCGGACCTCGTCGGCCTCGTAGTGATAGCCGTTGCCGGTGAACGGATAGGCGGCGACCTTCGCCCCGCGCGCGCCGAGCCGGTCGGCAAGCTGGACGAGGCGCTGGACCGCGCCGGTCTCGCGCAGCCGCGCCGTGCGCCCGAAGTCGGGGGTGCCGCGACGGCGCGGGCTGGCCGGCAGCACCGCAAGGCCGTGCGGGCGGAAGATGGGGCCGGCGAAGGCGAGACTGCCGTTGGTGCCGGCCACGGTGAAGTCGCTTGCCGGCGACCGCAGGCTGGCGGCGAAGCGGGCGACGACGCCGTTCGGATAGGTCAGCACCATCGCCGCCTCCTCGTCGACCCCGGTCGCGCCGATCCGGCCGACCGCCGCGACGTCGACCGGCGTCCCGAACAGCCATTGGCCGAGCGACAGCGGATAGACGCCGAGGTGGGCTGCCGCACCGCCGCCGCGCGCAGGGTCGAAGTCGCCATCGGCGGCGTCGACCGCCTTGCTGAAGCCGAGGCTGCCGCCGATCTGCCGCACCTCGCCGATCGCATTTGCCGCGAGCCGGTCGCGCAGCGCCGCCGCCGCCGGGAGGAAGCGCGTCCACATCCCTTCCATCGCGAACACCCCCGCTGCGCGCGCGGCGGCGGCGATCTCGCCGGCCTGGCCCGCATCGGCGGCGAACGGCTTCTCGATCAGCACCGGCACGCCCGCGGCGAGGCACGCGAGCGCATGGTCGCGATGGAACGCCGGCGGCGTCGCGATGTAGGCGGCGTCGAAACCGCCGGCAGCGGCCGCGTCGTCATAGCCGCCGATCGCGCAGGGAATCCCGAATGCGGCGGCGAACGCCTGCGCCGACGCCGCCGACCGCGACGCGACGAGCACGGCGCGCGCGTCCGACACGCCGAGGCCGGCGACGAACTTCGCCGCGATGCTCCCCGTGCCGAAAACCGCCCACCGAAACGCCGCCACTTTGACTTCTCCCGATCGCCCGCCAGTTAGGCGAGGGGAGCGACGTCGCGCGTCGTGGAATGCGCGATGTCGTCCCCCTCGCCCGCCCACCGGGGCAACGCGCCCCGGCCGGTCCCGCGGGTTTCCGCGGGGATGCCCTGCTGTCAGGCACGGCATTGCTCGACCTTCACCCGTCTGACCGATCTCGCCGCCGCAATCGGCCAGCGTCGTCCTACTGACAGGCAAGGCACTCGTCGTAGTCCTTGACCTCGACCTCGATCTGCTTGAGTTCGGGGGTGTTGTCGGCCTCGACCCCGCCGGCGAACCCGGCGCGCTGAATCGACTTCGAGCGCAGGTAGTAGAGCGACTTGATGCCGAGCTCCCACGCGCGGAAGTGGAGCATCAGCAGGTCCCATTTCTCGACGTCGGCGGGGATGAACAGGTTGAGGCTCTGCGCCTGGTCGACGTACGGCGTCCGGTCGCCGGCGAGTTCGAGCAGCCAGCGCTGGTCGATCTCGAACGCGGTGCGGAACACCGCCTTCTCGTCGGGCGTGAGGAAGTCCAGGTGCTGGACCGACCCGCCCTGTTCGAGGATCGAGTTCCACACGTTGTCGCTGTTCTTCGCCTTGGCGGTCAGCAGCTTCTCGAGGAACGGATTGCGGATCGAGAAGCTGCCCGACAGCGTCTTGTGGGTGTAGATGTTCGCCGGGATCGGCTCGACGCAGGCGCTCGTGCCGCCGGTGATGATGCTGATCGACGCCGTCGGCGCGATCGCCATCTTGCAGCTGAAGCGCTCCATGACGCCGGCGTCGGCAGCGTCGGGGCACGCGCCGCGCTCGTTGGCGAGGTGCATCGACGCCTCATCCACCTGGGCACGGATGTGGCGGAAGATCTTGAGGTTCCACGATTTCGCCATCGCGCCTTCGAACGCGATGCCGCGCGCCTGGAAGAAGCTGTGGAGGCCCATGACGCCAAGGCCGACCGACCGCTCGCGCGCGGCGGCGTAGGCGGCGCGTTCCATCCCCGGCTCGGCGCGGGCGATGTAATCGGTCAGGACGTTGTCGAGGAAGCGCATGACGTCCTCGATGACGCGCTTGTCGCCCTGCCATTCGTCCCACAGCTCGAGGTTGAGGCTCGACAGGCAGCAGACCGCGGTACGATCCTGGCCGTACTGGTCGCGCCCGGTCGGCAGCGTGATCTCGCTGCACAGGTTCGACGTCGAGACGCGCAGGCCGACGTCGCGCTGGTGCTTGGGCATCGCGTCGTTCACGTGGTCGATGAAGACGATGTACGGCTCGCCGGTTGCCAGCCGCGTCTCGACCAGCTTGGTGAACAGGCCGCGGGCGTCGACCGTGCTGCGGACCTGCCCCGTCTTCGGGCTGACCAGCGGCCACTCGGCGCCGGCGCGGACCGCCTCCATGAACTTGTCGGTGACGAGGACGCCGTGATGGAGGTTCAAGGCCTTGCGGTTGAAGTCGCCGCTCGGCTTGCGGATTTCGAGGAATTCCTCGATCTCGGGGTGGTTGATGTCGAGGTAGACCGCCGCCGAGCCGCGGCGCAGCGACCCCTGGCTGATCGCGAGGGTAAGCGAGTCCATCACTCGTACGAACGGGATGATGCCGCTGGTCTTGCCGTTGAGGCCGACCGGCTCGCCGATCCCGCGGACATGGCCCCAATAGGTGCCGATGCCGCCGCCGCGCGCGGCGAGCCAGACGTTCTCGTTCCACGTCGCAACGATGTCGTCGAGGCTGTCGCCGACGCTGTTGAGGTAGCAGCTGATCGGCAGGCCGCGGCCGGTGCCGCCGTTCGACAGGACCGGGGTCGACGGCATGAACCACAGCTTCGAGATATAGTCGTACAGCCGCTGGGCATGGGGCGCATCGTCGGCATAGGCGGCGGCGACGCGGGCGAACAGGTCCTGGAACGACTCGCCGGGAAGGAGATAGCGGGCGGTCAGCGTCTCGCGGCCGAAGTCGGTGAGGAGCGCGTCGCGGTCGCGGTCGACGATGACCGGAAACGCCCACGGCTGGACGGTCGTCGACGGTCGCACGGGCGGGCGGAGGGAAGGTTCGGGTCGCAGCGCGGGCGACGCGTCGGTCGCCTCGCTTGGCCGGTCGATCACCGCCGTATCGCTGAACGTCATGTCTTCACTCCACCTGTCGCCCGCGATCCGGCGTCACCGACACTTTCACGAATCGCCGCGGCGTTATCAATGTTCTTTTTACGTTCTCCCGGCTGCGGAGCGGGCACGACCGGTGGCAAAACCTCGTCTCGCCACCATCGCTTGTGCGCGCCCCCGGATCACCGGCTACAAATAGTGCCTGAAACGCGCGGCGATACAAGAGGAATATGGGGCTTGGCGACACCGCCAACAAGGTCAACGAGTTGGCCGGGAGCGTTGACACGCCGGCGAAAACCTTCGGTTCGACGATGTGCCGGAGGGGGCACGCGAACCCGGGTCAGGGCCGCGGGGGCCGACTCGTCCCCGTCGCCAGCGCATGTTCGACCGCGGTGAACGCCGAGTCGGCGGCACGGGCGGCGGGTACGGGAACCGCGGTCGCGACGAAGGCGACTCCGCGCGTGCCGTCGAGCCAGAGGCCCGACCGGACATGAAACGCTTCACCGGCGTGGCCGACATGCGGCCGATGATCGCCGAACAGGTCGTCGCGGCAGCCCGGCACCATGCCGATCAGCTGCGTCCCCAGACCATAAGCGCAGTAGGCACCGTCTTCGCTGTCGCCGTTGGCGCCGTCGAAGCGCCACTGCGGCTGCCGCATCGTCGTGACGCTCGCGGGCGTAAGGAGGCGGACGCCGTCGACCGCCCCGTCGCCGAGAAGCAGGCGGCCGATCCGCGCCAGCCCCGCGGCCGAGACGCGCAACCCGCCCTGTGGGCTGAACACCGCGCCGTTGGTGCCCGGAACGTAGCCGTCGAGGTCGCAGCGGGTCGGGTCGACCCGGTTGACTCCGGCGCAGTCGGGGCGGACGCCGCGAAGATCATCCTTGACCGGCGCGCCTGCCGCGTCGGTCAGAACCGCGGCGCGCTCGACGGCGTCGCCGCTGCACGTCGCCCAATTGTAGCATGCGTCGAGACCGAGCGGCGTGAGCACGAGGCGCGCCATCAGCCGGTCGAAGCGCTCGCCGGTCGCCTGCTCCATGACCTCGGCGACGACGGGGAAGTTGAGGTTGGTATAGCGGAACCACGTCCCCGGGGCGTGGGCGCTCCAATTGGCCGGCTCGATCGCATCGCGCAGCCGCCGGCCGAGCGGCACCGCATAATCGTCGCCGACGTCAACCAGTCCCGCAGTGTGCGACAGCACCTCGCGCAGCGTTATCGGCGTATCCGGAAAAGCCGGGTTGCGCAGCCGCCAGCCGAGGTAATCCGACACGTCGCGGTCGAGGTCGACCGTCCCCGCCTCGGCCAGCCGCATCACCCCGATCGTCGTCACCAGCTTCGATATGCTGGCGACACGAACCGGCGTGTCGGCCGTGAAGGCGCGGCCCGGCGCGGCGTGGCCGTGGGCGGAGCGACTGACGACGCTGTTGGCGACGAAGGCGACGCGCGCATCGCCGCCCGGAGGCACGGCACACGCAGCAAGCAAGACAACGCACGTAACCGCGCTTGACGCGACACGTAATATGGCTAAGTTTCTGACCAACAGATGGGAGACCGTGCCATGACCATCGTCAACGTGCTCGAGGCCAAGACCAACCTGTCACGCCTGATCGCCGAAGTCGAGGCGGGCGGCGAGGTCGTGATCGCCCGCCACAACAAGCCGGTCGTGCGGCTGGTCCCGGCGGGTGCGCCGGCGACCACCGTCACCGGCGTGGCCGAACCGGCCCTGGCGTGGGCGGCGCCGCCGCAAACGCCGTTCCGTGTGCCGGGTCGCGCCAAGCGCCAGCCCGAGATGGTTCCGTCGGTCGTGCGTCGCGTCCCCGGCCGGCTCAAGGGGCTCGTCGAATGGGATGACCGCTTCGACGACCCCCTGCCCGACGACGAACTCCGCCTGTGGAACGGAGAGGGCGATTGAGGCTGCTCCTCGATACGCACGCCCTCATCTGGTGGACGACCGCCGATGCCAAGCTGTCGCCGCGCGCGCGGGTCGCGATCGGCGATCAGGCTAATGTCGTTTTGGTCAGCGCGGTATCGGCGGTCGAAATCGCGCTCAAGCACCGGCTCGGCAAGCTACCCCAGGCGGCGGTGCTCGCGACGCAGTTCGAGGCCGAGCTCGCTGCCGAGGGTTTCGCCGAGTTGCCGCTGACCGCGCGCCATGGCCAGTTCGCCGGCGGCCTCGACATCACCCACAAGGACCCGTTCGACCGGATGCTGATCGCCCAGTCGCTGCTCGACGGCGTGGCGCTGGTGTCGAACGAGGCTGGGTTCGACCGCTTCGGTGTCAGCCGCATCTGGTAGTCCGACGCCATCTGCCGACGCCGGGCCGGGCCGATTCCCTGGTGCACCATGCCGGCCAATCCGAAAACGGCGAGCTCGTCGCCGTCGGAGTCACGGAAACAGGCTTCGCCGATAGCTCACACCACCGTCCGCCACAGCGCCTGGCCCGAGAAGTTCAGCCGCTGCGGCCGCCCGTCGATCGGCCGGTCGAACCACAGCCGCTCGTTCGAATCCGCCATCCGCCAGCTGCCGTCGGCTGCATGGGTCAGCACACCAGCGCCGTCCATCGCGAGGACGTCGCCGCGCGCGACGATCTCGACCCCGCCCGCCCACGGATCGTTCGATCCGTAGGTGCCGACCAGCGCGGCGAGCGCCGGCGACACCGCTGGCTGGGCGACGGCGGCGTCACGGCCGAACAGCGCGTCGCCGTACCACAGCCGGTCGCGCCGGTCGCCGACGAAGGCCAGCGCGTGGGCATCGCGACCGGGCAGGTCGGTGACGAAGTTGCCCGGGCTCGCCGCCTTGACCCGGCCCCGCCGTCCGTTTTCGCTCAGCGTCAACGTCGTCCCGTCGGCGGCGAGAACCAGCACCTCGCCGCGCGGCCCGATGAAGCGCCCGGCGAAATCGCCCGCGTGGTCGATCGGCGCGATCGTCACGATCGGCTTCGGCGGCGGCAGCGCGCGTCCCGCCGCGACGGCGCGCGCGAGACGAACACCCTGCTGCGCGACCGCGCGCGGCCGGTAGTCGGTCGCCGACCCGATGTTGACGCTGGCGAAGCAGCCGGCACCGCTCGCCCGGTCGACGTAGACCGCCGAGGTGAAGATCAGCATCCCGCCGGTGTGATGAAAGCACGCGCCGTCGTCGACGTCGACCGTCGCCAGCCCGTTGCCGTAGCGCGCGCCCTTGCCGAAGTCGGTCGTGTCGATTACCGGCGTCGCGAACCGCTTCGCCAGCGTGGGGGGGAACAGCGGCGCGCCGTCGCCCTGCGCCAGCCGGCCGAGAAAGGCGACGTAGCGGAGCATGTCGGCGCTGGTCATCGCCACCGACCCCGCCGCGCGATCGATGTCGAGCCACGGCCCCTCGGCGACCGGCACCTGCGGGAACCACGCGACGTCGCCGCGGAACGGGACATAGCCGCGGGCGTAGCGCGCGCGGTCGGCGGTGCGGATCACCGGCACCGCGGTCGCCAGTCCGAGCGGCGTCAGCACCAGCGCCTGCATCGCCCGGTCGAAGCGCATTCCGCTCGCGCGCTCGACGACGAAGGCGAGCATGTCATAGCCGGCGTTGCTGTACGAGAAGTGCTGTCCCGGCGGCGTCGCCGACCACAGCGTCCCGCCGGGGACGTCGGGGAAGACCGGCGAATCGTCGGGCAGGCCGGCCGAATGGTTGAGAATCTGCGTCAGCGTGATCGCCCGGTCGGCGAGCCAGAGCTCGGGGACGACGCGCACCGCCGGCGCGTCGAGATCGACCTTGCCCTGCCCCGCCAGCGCGAACATCGCCATCGCGACGAGCGATTTCGAGATCGACCCGATCTGGAACAGCATCTCGCTCCGCACCGGCTCGCGGCCGACGATCGCGTCGCCCAGCGCCAGCGCCGCCGACGGACAGAC
>CAXTQJ010000014.1:22600-23663 GCA_964246245.1 uncultured Sphingomonadaceae bacterium | reverse complement strand
AGCCGGTCGTCCGCGACCAGTGGACCGTGGCCGGGCACTTCGACCGCGACCGGCCGCTATTCCGTGTCGCGGTCGCTGACGGTGCGGGTACCGTCCTTTACGTCTCGTCGACCACAGGCGAGGTCGTCCTCGACACCAAGCGGAGCGAGCGCGGGTGGAACTGGCTGGGGTCGGTGCCGCACTGGATCTACTTCACCGTACTCCGCGCCGACCAGCCGCTGTGGCGGCAGGTGATCCTGTGGGTGTCGGGGGTGTGCATCGTGTCGGCGGTCAGCGGGACGTGGATAGGCGTCCTGCGAGTCCGATTGCGGCGGCGCTATGCCGGTGGCCGGGCGACGCCGTATCGCGGCTGGCAGAAATGGCACCATGTCGCCGGGCTCATCGGCGGGTTGTTCGTCACGACGTGGATCTTCAGCGGCTGGCTATCCGTCGACCCGTTTCGCTGGTTCGCCACCCCCGGCCTGTCGGTCGCGGCGCGCGCCGTTTATGCCGGCGACGGCGCGCTGCCGCCGGGACCACCGCCGGTCGGGCCGCGCTCGGCGCTGCGTATGGCACGGCAGGTCGAGGTCGCGCGTGTCGCCGGGCGGGTGCTGCTGATTGGCGAAGCGCCCGGACGACCCCCGGTCGTCGTCGATGCGACGAGCGGAGCGCCGGCGACGCTCGACCCGGAGACGATTGCGGCGGCGGCGGCGAAGCTGATCCCCGGCCGGGCGATGACCGTAACCCGGCTCACCGCCCCCGACGCCTATTTCTACGGCGCCAACGCCCCGCGCGAGCTGCCGGCGCTGCGCTTCTCCTTCGACGATTCGCTGGCCAGTCACGTCTATGTCAGCCTACGCACCGGGGCGATCCTCACCACCGACGACCGCGTCCGGCGGCAGTATCGCTGGCTCTACCAGGGCCTCCACACGTGGGACCTCAACCTCCTGACAGGGCACCGCCCGGCGTGGGACGTCGCAGTCGTCGCCGGCCTGGTGCCGGGCATGATCCTGTCGGTCGCCGGTGTGGTCATCGGCTGGCGGCGGCTGCGCCGACAGGCGCGCCCGGTCAGGACAGGGTGAAG
>CAXTQJ010000014.1:7144-22426 GCA_964246245.1 uncultured Sphingomonadaceae bacterium | reverse complement strand
CCCGATCCGCCGTGGTCATGTCCCTGGCCGAAGCCTCGCCGACCGCGGCGAGGCCGGTCAGGCTGACGCTGCCGATGCCGCTGCCCATCAGCTCGATGGCCGACGACCGCAGCACCGCGCCGGGCAGCGCGAGGTCGCCGCCGCTTGCCGTGCCGACCTGGACGAAGCGGATCGGTACGGCCTCCGCGCCGGCCTTGGCTGCTGCGGCGAGCAGCGCCTCGGCACTCCGCCCCACAGATAGTCGACGACGACGTCGACTCGCGCGGCGAAAGCTTCGTCGAACTTCGTCGTCATGTCGCCGTCGAGTGAAATGATTTCGTCGGCACCGAGCGCCGGCAGCGCAGCGAGCGCAGCCGGGTCGCGACCAGTAGCCATCGCTCGCCCGGCACCGAGGTGCTTCGCGATCTGGACCGCAAGCTGCCCCGACGCCCCGGTCGCGCCGTTGATCACGACCGTCTCGCCAGGCTTGAGCCCGGCGCGGAGGGTCGGAGCCGCCCACGACGACATGCCAGATTGGCCATCGCGCCGCCGCGACCGGGTCGAGTCCCGGCGGCAACGGCACGACTTGATCGGCAACGACCACAGTTTGCTCGGCCATCGCTCCGAACGGCCCGCGGCAGATGAAGTAGACGAGGGTGCCGTCGTCGCGCCGGCCGACGCCGTCGACCCCGGCAACGAAGGGGAACCGCCGGCCGAGCTATAATGCGTCCCCGACGCGCGGGCGCGGGCGAGCGGGCTCAACGCCGCCGCGACGACCTCGACCGCGACCTGGCTGCGCTCGCCACCGGGTCGGGGAAGCTGGCATAGGCCGGGGCCGCGCTGGCCCGGGCGACAATGGCGGCTTTCATCCGCCCGTCGTCACGGGACGTAAGCGGTCTGATCGGAATTGCCGATGTGGCGGTCCCAGCGGACGACGTCGGCGCGGGCGAACAGGCCGGCCTTGGTGAACGGATCGTCGTGGTGAAAGCGTCGCGCGTCGGCGATGCTGTCGGCCTCGACGACGAGGAAGCTGCCGGCGTTGACCGCAATGTCGTCGGTCGCGCACATCGGGCCGCCCTGGACGACCTCGACACCGCCCGTCCGCCGCCCGACGTGCGACCCGATATATTCGCGGTGCGTCTGGCGCAGCTTGTCGCGCAGCTCCCCGCTGTCGGGCTTGTCGAAGCAGATGCGCAGATAGAGCATGGTCGGTCTCCCGTAGGCCAACGGCGCGCCGCCGCCGGGTCATTCGGCGGCGATGAGGGCGTCGACGCAGCGCGACGGCACCCGCTCGGCCGCGATCATCTTCTCGAACAGCCGCCGGCCGCGGACGCAGACGTGGTCGGCCTTCAGCAGGATCTCGCCGGGGTTGCCGCCTGCATGCCCGATCATCTTCTCGATCTCGGTGACGGCGAACACATCCTCCTGGATGCCGGGGACGACGGCCCCGGCAAGGCCCTCGAGGAAGTCGCGGCCGAGATGGCTCCAGCCGTGGCCGAGGGCGAAGAAATAGTGGCAGCTGGTCTTGGTCGCCGGCGTCACCGCGTGGAAGATCTTGAGCGAGCCGAGCAGTTCGCCGCGGCTGCCGCCGGCCTGCCGCGCGAACAGATCGTCGCTGCCCCAGTGGAGGCACGGCAGGGCCAGCGTCAGCCCAAAGGTGCGATCGATGTTGCCGGTATAGTCGACCACATGGGCAAGAAATGGCGGCGTCGCGATGTCGGACTGGTCGTGTCGGCTACCGAGCCAGCCGGGCCCTTCGCTGTGGGTCGGCACGGTGTCAGACTTGGTCCCCTCGCCGAACGACGCGGCGTGGAGGAACTCGATGTGGGTCAGGTCGAACAGGTTGTCGTGGAGCAACATGTAGCGGCCCGGGACATGATGGTAGCAGCCGGGCATGCACGTGTTCTGCGGGTCGGTCAGGCCGATAGCGAAATGGTCGGGGATCAGGCTCTCGTCGGCCAGCGCCGGGTCGCCCGGCCAGATCCACAGCCACTGCCAGCGCTCGGCCAGCGGATAGGCGCGGACCTTGCACACGCCCGGGACCATGTCCTGGCTGGGGATATGTGTGCCCCGGCCGTCGGGGCCGAAGCGGATGCCGTGATAGCCGCACTGGATGTCGTCGCCGACGACGCGCGACTTGCCCAGCGGATAGCTGCGGTGCGGGCAGCGGCCGTCGAGGGCGACGGCGACGCCGTCCTGCTTGCGGTAGAGGGCGACCGGCTCGTCGAGAATCCAGCGTTCGATCGGGTCGCGGCCGACCTCGCTCGACCAAGCGGCGACGTACCACGCATTCAGCGGCGCAAAGTTTCCCGGCGCGAGCGGATACATGGCCTTCCCCTCGATGCGATCAAAGCGGTCGAGAGAGCCTAGCGCAGGCGACGACCTTGTCAAGTCGGAGTGGACCATAGGCATACTTTGATGGGGAGTAGATGGAGCGCGGATGGCCGGCAAGCCGCCTTGCGACGATGCCCACCCCTGCCTAGATGGCCGGATGACGCTCGTTGCGACGCCACAGCCTGCCGAGGACCACCGGGTCCGCGTCGGCCGCGAGCGCCGCGCGCGCACACGGAACCGCCTGCTCGACACCATCCTCGCCACCTACCAGGGCGACCACCAGCGCGGCCCGGCTGTGCTCGGCGACGTCCTCGCCGCCGCCGACGTGTCGAAGGCCGCCTTCTACAAGCATTTCGTCTCGCTCGAAGCCGCCGTCGCCGATCTTGGCGAGCGGCTGGCCGACGAGATGGCGGTCGCCATCGTCGATAACTTCGCCCATGTGACGCGGCCGCGCGATCGCCTCGCAATGGGCTTCCAACTGTTCCTCGCCCGTGCCGCCGGTGACCCGCGCTGGACCAGCTTCGTCACCCACGGCAACTACCTCAACCCGGCGCACAAGCTCGTCGTCGAGGTCCGCCACGACTTCGTCGCCGGCATCGACAACGGCGACTACCGGATCGACGACGTCGACGCCGCGGTCCACCTGACCATCGGCGCGATGGTCGAGGGCATGCGCCACGTCGCCGCCGCGACCCCCGCTTCGGCCCCCGGCCAGACCTATGCCGAGACGTTGACGGTTATGACGCTACAGGGGGTCGGCGTCGCTGCGGCGACGGCGCGGACGATCGCCCGCCGCGCCGCGGTCCGGCTGGCCGACGAGGCTGGTGCCATATTCCCATGGTGGCGCGGCGCAGCGCCAGCCCTGCTGGCCTAGCGTGGCTGCGATACGACGGCGGCGTCGGGGTCGGCGACCGGCCGGCGGCGACGGAGGTCGGGGAGAAGGAGGGCGAGGACCAGCGCGCCGGTGATGACCACGGCGCACAGGATGAGACCCGCCTCGATCGCGCGGCCGTAGGCCTCGACATAAACGGTATGTTCGGCCGGGTTTAGACACTGCGGAGCGCCGGCACCGCTGTCGAGCAGCCGGACGACGCCCGCTCCTGCCGGCGTGCGGGCCGCGACGGCGCGGACGACGAGCGCGACGGTCGAGGATCGGCTCGGCGGCATGGCTCTCCTGCCGGATGAGCAGCGCCAAGCTGACCGCGACCGCGGCGAGCAGACTGGCCGTCATGCGCCAATCGGCCCCCTGCAGCGACCCGAGCGCCGCCAGCACCGCCGTCGTCGACGCGGCGAGTAGGGTCGCGCCGAGGACGTCGATCCGCGGCCGCCGGTCGAGCCGCAGCGCCGGCAGCTGCCGAGGATCAGCGCCAGCGCCGCCGCGCCGAGGGGCAGGTTGATAAAGAACACCCAGCGCCACGACAGGTAGGTGGTTAGCGCCCCCCAAGCAGCGGTCCGGCGAGGCTCGCGACGGCGAAGACGATGGTGAACAGTGTCTGGTAGCGCGCGCGGTCCTTCGGCGCGACCGGATCGCCGATGGTCGTCTGGACCAGGGTGACGAGGCCGCCGGCACCAAGCCCCTGGAGTGCGCGGAAGGCAACCAGCTGGGTCATCGATCCCGCCGCGCCGCACAGCATCGATCCCACAGGAAGATGAGGATCGCGACCGTCATCAGCCGGCGGCGGCCGTACAGGTCGGACAGCTTGCCGTACAGCGGCGCGACGATGGTCGAGGCGAGGAGGAAGGCGGTCACCGCCCACGTCATCCGCGCCATGTCGCCGAGGTCGACGCCGATCCGCGGCAGCGCCGTGTTGACGATGTTGGCGTCGATCACGGCAAGCGCCATTACCGTCATCAGCCCGGCGACGACGACGCGGAGGTTGACGGCCGACGGCGCTGTGGGGATGCCGGCGGTCATCCGGCTGCCGGCGCGATGGCGGTCAACCGACCACCGCCGCGCGCGGCGTGCCGCCCATACCGTCGAGCTGTGTGCGGTCGTGTCGGCCGGTCAGGTGGAGGTCGGCGGGGCCGCTCGGGATGATGCCGTTCGGACTGACCTGCGGCAGCGCGAAGTAGACGCGCTTAATCGCGGCGAAGTCGATGTCGTCGGCGATGGCGGGCCACTGGTAGAGCTCGCGCAGGTAATTCGACAGGTTGAGGAATTCGTGGAGCGGCTGGCGATTGCACCTGAAGCCGGCGTAGTAGACCGCGTCGAAACGGATCAGCATGGTGAACAGTCGCCAGTCGGCCTCGGTGGCGCGGTCGCCGCACAAATAGCGCCGGTCGCCGAGCCGCGCCTCGAGCCAGTTGAGCGCGGCGAACAGCTTATCAAAGGCGGCGTCGTAGACCGCCTGCGAGGTCGCGAAGCCGCAGCCATAGACGCCCTGGTTGACATCGGTCGGGACGCGCGCGTTGATCCGGTCGATGTCCTCGCGAAGGTGGGCGGGGTAGAGGTCGACCGACGCGTCGCCCCACTGGTCGAACGCGCGGTTGAGCATCCGCATGATCTCGGCCGACCCGTTGTTGACGATCGTCCACCGCTCTTTGTCCCACAGGACCGGCACCGTCACCCGGCCGGTGTAGCCGGGGTCGGCGGCGACATAGGCGCGGCGCAGCTCGAAGGCGCCGTCGATCGGCTCGAGGTCGCGGCCGATGCCACGCGAGAAGGCCCAACTCCGCTTGGCGGCAGGTCGGCCCAAGATACCGAGATGACGTCGTCGAGCCGCTTCAGCCGCCGCGCGATCAGCGCGCGGTGCGCATGGGCAGCCGGGCGAGACGAATAGGTGGTAGCGCCCCCGGCTCGGCGCGGAATCCCGACGACCCGTCGGCGGTGGCGCGGCCGGTGAAGGCCGACTCGCGCCAGACGAAGGCGCCGCATGACCGGTGGCGGAAGCGGGCGTCGTCGTCGACCCATTTGCCGTCGATCAACATGCCCATCGGCCAACCCCTGCCCGCGACTGTCGCGACGCGGGGTGAATATGTCTTCAGCCGCGCTGAGGCAAGCGCCGAGGGCCGTCGCAATGGACCGGCGGGATACTATGGCGTCGTTTGCGCGACGGCGCGGTGGAGTCGGGCCATCGGCGTCGCGGCTTGACAGTCCAGTACCTGACTGAATCGGCTCAGCCGAGGAGATCGCGACGAAGATCGTGCGGCAGCACGCCGTGCTCAAGTACGACCGCTACCTCGCCCAGATCGACATCGGCGGGCAGTCGTTCGCCAATGTCGCCGCGGTCATCGAGCGCCTCGCGATCGACGTCGCACCGGCGGTCAGGGCGGCGACGCGTCCAGAGGTACCCGCCGCGGCCGGTCAGGCAGTGACGGTTGCGTGACGCCCGTCGCCTTTATCAGGCGCGTTCCAACCCTGGACGCCGCCCGTGCCGGATTGCGGCCGCTGTCGGTGCTCGCATAGGGTCGATACCGTTGCTCGATTTCACGCCCCACAGCGACGAGCTGCACATCGTCTGGACCATCGAGCGAGTTGGACTCGACACGCTCCACCTCCACATGACCTTATACGACCCATAGCGTTCACCGAGCCGATGCCCAGCACAAACATCATGCGGCGCAAGAGCGGCCTGGAATGGGCGGTGCTCGACAACGTCTCGTGCTTCGAGAAGAACAAGGAAACCGGCAACACCAAGGTCGAAGAGCGCTTCGTAACGTTTTGACCATCGACGTCGGCGCACGACGCATGCAGGAGTGAGGCGATGAAGCAGCGGCAGCTTGGCACCGGCGGTCCATCGGTCGGCGCGATCGGCCTCGGCTGCATGCAGATGGCATTGCCGGCGGCGCGCGGCGCAGGCTTCGACGGTGCCGAGGGTGTTGCCACCATTCACGCGGCCCTCGACACCGGCGCGTCGTTCCTTAACACCGGCGATTTCTACGGGGCCGGGGCGAGCGAGATGCTTGTCGGCGCGGCGATCCGCGATCGGCGCGACCAAGCCTTCGTCTCGGTCAAGTTCGGCGGCCTGCGCTCGCCGTCGGGGCAGTTCATCGGCTTCGACTGCCGGCCCAACGCGATCAAGAACTTCTGTGCCTATTCGCTCCAGCGGCTGGGGGTCGAGGCGATCGACCTCTACCAGCCGGCGCGCGTCGACCCCGGCGTCCCGCTTGAAGACACCATCGGTGCGGTCGCCGACCTGATCAAGGAAGGTAAAGTCCGCTACCTCGGCGTGTCGGAATACAACGCCGCCCAGCTGCGTCGCGCCCACGCTGTCCACCCGGTCACCGCGCTCGAGATCGAATACTCGCTGGCCACGCGCTTCATCGAGGCCGAAATCCTGCCGACCGCGCGCGAGCTTGGCGTCGCCATCGCCGCCTACAGCGTCATCACCAAGGGCCTGCTGACCGGCACCATGCCGAGCACCCTCGCGCCAGGCGACGAGCGCGCCGTCTTCCCCCGCTTCCAGGGCGACAACCTGGCGAAAAACCTCGCCGCGGTCGACGGCCTCAAGCGCCTTGCCGCCGCCAAGGGGGCGACGCCGGCGCAGGTCGCCATCGCCTGGGTCATGGCGCAGGGCGACGACATCGTTCCTGTCGTCGGCATGAGCCGTCCCGATCGCGTCCTCGAGAACGTCGCCGCCGCCGAGGTCGACCTGACGGGCGACGACCTGGCGCAGCTCGACGCCCTGTTCGGCCCCGATGCGATCGCCGGCGCGCGCTATCCCGGAGCGCTCGCTGCCATCGCCGCGTCGTGATCTGCGGTGTAGGGTAGGCGATGGTGAAGGACCACCCGATGGCCAGCGATCTGCTCGACACCGTCACCGCCGCCCGCGCCACGCTGGGCGACACCGGCCGGACGCTGGGCGACGCGGGTGGTGGCCAGCCGCGCTTCGAGCTGTTCCACGCGGCAAGCTCGATCTGCTCCCAGAAGGCGCGCACGGTCCTCGCTTATCACGGCCTGCCCTACCTAAGTCACGAGCTCAACATGTTCGTCGGCCAGACCTACCTGCCCGACTACGTACGTCTGCGCATGCGCGGCTGCGAGGCGTTCGGCGGCGCCCTCGTCGCCCGCCACAGCGGCAGCACCTCGGCGGCGGCCTTCGGCTGCGACGGCGCGGTCGTGCCGACGCTGGTCAACTGGGCGACCAACGAGGTCATCGTCGACTCGAGGCGCATCTGCCTCCACCTCGATGCGCAGATCGTCGATCGCGACCGCTTGCGTCCCGCCGCGCTCGCCGCGGCGATCGACGCCGACCTCGAGGTCGTCGACCACATGCCTAACTATCAGATGCTGATGGGCCGGACCGTCGGCGCCGGGGCCGACAAGGCCAGCCTGTAGGGCGTCGGCGGGTCGTTCTCGTAGCGCAAGGTCGCGTGGTGCACCAGCTACCTCGCCAGCCACGGCTACGACCCGCGCCTCGCTGCCGCCTATACCGCCAAGCGCGCCAAGAAACTGTCGGCCGCCCACGAGCTGTTCTCGCCCGACGCGATGACGGCAGCCTACGCCCGCGCCGAGGGCGGGCTGGTCGCGCAATGTTCTGACCAATGACGGCGTGCGGAAGGGCTTGCTGATGGCGATGACGTTCGGGCGAGTGTCGGGGCGCAGCCGGTTTCCCGCCGCCGAGACACCCGGAGCACCGCTCGTCGTCGCTGTCCACGGCGGGACCTACGATACGGCCTATTTCGACGTGCCCAGCCATTCGCTGCTCGATCGCGCCGAGGCCAACGGAGTGCCGATCGTCGCCGTCGACCGGCAGGGTTACGGCGACACGCCGCTGGCAGCATCGGCCGAGATGACGCTGGTCGACCAGGCGCGCTTCCTGACCGCAGCGCTGACCGACATCTGGGCCGAGCATGGCCATAGCCGTCCCGGCATTGTCCTGATCGGCCACTCGATCGGCGCGGCCATCGCGCTGATCGCGGTAGGCCGAACGACGTGCCGCTCCTCGGTATCGCCGTGTCGGGCGTAGGGACGCGCACGCCGCCCGACCACAGCGGCGCCTGGGCCGCGCTGCCCGACGCCGATCTCGTCAGGCTGCCCGACGAGATGAAGGACCTGGTCATGTTCGGCCCCGCCGGCAGCTATGCGACCGGCGCGCCGCAGGCTGCGCCAGGCCAACCGCACCGTGCCGAAGAAGGAGCTGCTCGAGATCACCGGCGTCTGGTCCGGCTTTGCCGCTGACCGGCTCGGGCGGATCGGCGTGCCGGTCCACTACCGCCAGGGCGAGGGCGACCGGCTGTGACAGGTCGACGAGGGCGAGATCGCCGCCTTCGCCGCCGCCCTGACCGGATCGCCCCGCGTCGACGCGGCGATGCTGCGCGGCACCGGTCACTGCCTCGACTTCCACACCATCGGGCCGACTTTCCAGCTCGCCCAGCTCGCCTTCGCCCTTCAATGCGCGGCCGCCGAAGAAGGTCCAGGTGATCGACACGGCGCGCCGCTTCCTCGATCAGGCCGGCGACCGCGTCGTCCTGTTCGACGCGGGCCATCCGGCGGTCGACGGCGTCGACACCATGCTGCTTCCTGGCCACACCGGCGGCCAGGTCGGCTTCCTGTTCGACGGCGGCGAGGCGCGGCTGCTCTACACCGCCGACGCCGCCGGTCACCCGCCACTCGCTGCAGCGGCCGGAGTGGCGCTTCGGCTTCGACGCCGACTCGCCGCTCGTCATCGCCACGCGGCGAAGCCAGGGCTGTTCAACTTTACGCCGCATTTCCCGTGGCCGTCGTAGGGCCACGTCGAAGCGCGTGACGGTGCACCGATCTGGGCCAAGGGCAACTGAGGGCGGGCTGCAGCGACGCCGCTGCGAGCGGCAAGTGGCTTGCATAATAGCCGATCGCTCGATTATTGGACGATCAGTCGATCATATAAAATTGACGGGGGAGATCGAATGACGGGGAAATTGTGTGCCGGCGCATCGGTCCTGGCGTTGTTGACAGTCGATCCGGCCATCGGTCAGACCGCGCAGCCAGTCCTTCCCGCGCAGCCGGCGGCGGCGGCGAACGCGCCGGTCGACGCCGTCGCGGCGACGAATCCCGCCAGCGCCCCCGTCGGCGTCGCGGCCATTATCGTCACCGCCCCCCCCCGCTCGGTCAGCCTACAGAACGTACCGGCGACGATCGAGGCGGTCAGCGCCAGCACGCTCAAGACCTTCAACATCACCGGCGTCAATCAGCTGGTCACGCTGACCTCGGGCTTCGTCAGCGTGCCGTCCGGCGGCAACAACTTGTTCCTGCGCGGCATCGGCTCGCCGTCGACGGGGTACAATGAGGCGCAGGTCGCGGTCTACGTCGACGGTCTCTACCTCGCTAACCCGGCGGTCGGCATCTTGTCGTTCAACAACATCGACCGCATCGAGGTCCTCAAGGGTCCGCAGGGGACGCTCTACGGCCGCAACGTCACCGGCGGCCTGATCTCGGTCATCACCCGCGATCCCTCGCCCGACCAGCGTAACCTCGATGCGACGCTCGGCTACGCCAACTACGACACGGTCCAGACCAACGTCTACGCGTCCACGCCGATCACTGACACGCTCGCCGCCAACGTCGCCGTCTACCATGCCAAGCAGGGCCGCGGGTGGAGCCGCAACGTCGTCCTAGGCAACGACGTCCAGCGCAGCGACGAGACCGGCATCGAGGCCAAGCTCAAGTGGCGGCCCGAGCCGCGGACTACGGTCACCGGCACCTTCATCTACGACTTCAACAACCGCGACATCGGCTCGGCCTATCAGGTCGAGCCGGGGACGCTCGGCTCGGACGGCACGCCGTTCCTCGGCCGCTACCGCGTCGCGTCGAACTTCATCCCCTCGGGGCCGACCAATATCTACATCGGGTCATTGAAGGTCGAGCACGACTTCGGCTTTGCCACCCTGGCCAGCATCACCGGCTATCAGACCAGTCACGCGCTGATCAGCTTCACCGGCGGCAGCCCGGTGCTGACCACGTCGAACAACGTCTTCTACGAGAAAAACAAGACCTTCAGCCAGGAACTCCAGCTGACGTCCAAGAAGACCGAGTCGCGCTTCGACTGGGTGGTCGGGGCCTTCTATTACCACGACAACACCGAACTCCGCCTCGACACAATCCCCTATTGCCCGGGCGGGGTCTGCCTGCCGCCGTCGCCGACACGGTCCGACGGCTATCCGACGACAAGGTCAATCTCGGTCTACGGCGACGGCACCTACCGCTTCTTCGACGCGACCAAGGTCACCGTTGGCCTGCGCTACACCAACGAAGACAAGGCGCTAAGCGGCTTCGCCTCGCCGATCCCCGGCTTTTCCAACTCGCTCGCCGCGCTGCCGCCGACCGTGGCCACCGTCCCCGGCGCGACCTTCGTCGCTGGCGGCGTCGTCCAGCCCGGCATCCCGACGACGCTCAACTTCGAGCGGCTGACTTACCGCTTCGTCGTCGAGCAGGACGTGCGCGACAACGTCCACCTCTATGCGTCGCACAACCTGGGCTTCAAGTCGGGGGCGTACAACGGCAACCTGTTCAGCAACCCGCCGGTCGCGCCCGAATTGCTCTATGCGACTGAAGGCGGCATCAAATCGGAGTTCTTCGACCGCCGGCTGCGCCTCAACGCGTCGTACTTTCACTACACCTACAAGAACGTCCAGGTCCGCTCGATCGCGCCGCCGGCCCCGCCGGGCAACGCGATTCTGCTCAACGCCGCGAGCGAGCGCATCGACGGTATCGACGCCGACTTTAGCATTGTTCCCTTCCGCGGCCTGTCGATCAACGGCACCCTCGAGCATCTCGTCGCGCGCTATGTCAGCTACCCCGGCGCGACGCGGATCGTCCAAGGCCCCAACCGCGTCCTGGCCAACGGCACCGTGGTCGGCACGGTGATCAACACGACGCCGTTCAACCTAGCCGGCTACATCCCGTCGAATGCGCCCGAGCTGTCGGCGTCGATCGGCGTCGCCTATACTTGCGACACGCGCGTCGGGCCCTTCACGCTCAGCGCCAACGACCATTATACCTCGAGCCAGTCGCGGACCAACGACGACAGCGTGATCGACGCGCCCCACCACATCGTCGACCTGTCGCTCAACTGGACGGCGCTGTCCAAGCGCTACGACGCGAGCCTTTGGGTCAAGAACCTGGGCAACGAATATACCTTCGCCGCCGGGCAGATCTCGACCAACTTCGTCGTCGTCCCCGGACCGCCGCGGACCTTCGGCGGCACGGTCGGCGTGCATTTCTAAGGGGGCGACCAAGCCGCTAGTCGCGGTCGCCGATCCGCAGTACAGAATCATATCGATCGTCGACGATTGGGGAATGCGATGAGCGGGCGTGGCGCGATGACCGGGTGGCGCTGGAGGGTGGTCGCCGCCGTGCGCGGCGCGGTGGCCGACGCCGCGACGGCGGCGACCCCGGTCAAGGGCGGCTGGTACGGCGACCCCGCCGCGCCCGATCTCAGCGGCGTATGGTCGCTCCAGCCGGTCGCCGGCGGGGCAAGCAAGGAAGGCTGGACGCCGTGGCCGCCGCCGCTCAAGGGCGACTTCGCCGCGACCTACGCCAAGCGCACCGCCGACCCGGCAGCGCGGACCGACGATCCCGTCACGACGTGCCAGCCGCCGGGCATGCCGCGTTTCGACACCGGGACCAACGGTCCCCTCCTCATTGTCCAGACGCCGGGGCGGGTGACGATGTATCGCGACGGCATCCCCGTCCGCCGCATCTGGACGGACGGCCGGAGCAACCCGTCGGCCAAGGACCTCGAGACTTTCTCCAACGGCAATGCCATCGGGCATTACGACCACGGCGACCTCCTCACCGAGCTCGTCGGGGTCAGAAACCAGCCGATCGACTCGACCGGTGTGCCGCATGGCGATGCGCTGAAGATCGTCGAGCGCTTCCACCGCGTCGACGCGACGACCCTGCGCGTGACCGTCACCCTGACCGACCCCGCAGCCTACAGCCGGCCGATGGTGTCGACAGTGACCTATGCGGCGTGGCCCGACCCGCTGTGGGAACCGCACGAGTTCCTGTGCAAGCCCAAGACCGACTTTCATCCCGACAAATATGTCCGTTGATCTGCTTGTGAGGAGCGGCCTGATGCGATCCGCCCTGTCCGCGTCGGTGGCCGCCGCCGTCGCCACTGCCACGCTTGCCCCCGTCGCGGCGGCACCGGCGAAGGGACCCGAAGTCAAGGTGTCGTTTTACGGCGACCGGTCGGTGCCTGACATCTCCGGCCTGTGGCTCGGCCAGACCTTCGGCATCCCGGGCAAGGGGCCGCAGAGCAACTCGGGACTGACCGCCGACGGCGGGCCGCCGGTGTATTTCTCACCTTGGCCGCTGCCCTACACCCCGGCTTACCAGAAGATCTTCGACGAACGCGCCGACGCGACCAAGCAGGGCCGCGCGCTCGGGGATACCGGGGCGCGCTGCCTGCCGTTTGGCATCACCATGATGCTGACTTCGATCTTCTACCCCGACGAGATCGTTCAGACGCCGGGGCGGGTGACCCTGTTCATCTTCGGCACCTTCCCCATCGTCATCTGGACCGACGGCCGCGGCCACCCGGCCGACCTGCCGCTTAGCCACAACGGCCATTCGACCGGCCATTGGGAGGGCGACACGCTCCACGTCGACACGGTCGGCATCCTGGGGACGACGCCGCTCGACAGCGCGCGCGACCCGCACAGCGACAAGCTGCACCTGACGTGGACGATCCGCCGCGCCGGGCCCGACCAGCTTCGCTTCGACCTGACCTTCGAGGACCCGGTGGCCCTTACCAGGCCGGTGACGATGACGCAGACGTGGACGCGCAAGCACGGCAAGGAATGGGCGGTGCTCGACGACCAGTCGTGCTTCGAGAATAACCAGGACGTCAAGCCGCCGGCCACTGCCGAAGGCTTCATCAAGTTCTAGGAGCGAACGCGATGATCCGCCTGCTCGCCGCCGCGACGGTCGCTGCCCTGCCGATCGCCGCCGCCGCACAGACGCCAGGCGCGGTGACCTACGGCCCCGGCCACAAGTTGTGCAGCGACTGGAGCGCGGCCGAGGTCAAGCCCGACGACCACGACTACATGGCCAACCGCTTCTTCGTTGCCGGGGTCATGTCGGCCTACAACCTTTATGTCTCGCCGCCGGGCTACGACGTCGGCAAGGGCCTCAAGCCGGAAGACATGAAAGCTTTCATGCACGACCGCTGCGCCGGCCATCCCACGGAGACGATCGGTGCGGCGGCAGTGGCGTGGATCGACCACCTCAAGGCGCGCGCCCAGCCCTGACCGGCTATTTGACGAAGCCGATCCAGCGCCCGGCGAAGACCACCGCGACCCAGAAGACGAGCGACAGCGTCGCCGCGAGCCGCGCCGCGCGAGGACTGGGCAGCGTGTGGCCCCAGTTGTGGACCGCGCGCCACGTCGTGACGTGGAGGATGGCCATGTTGATGCCAGCGGCAGCGAGCAGGCACAGTTTCAGGCGGAACGGGATGTTGTTGAAATACTTGGTCGCGGCCGAGGTGAACATCAGCAACCCGGTCAGCGCCGCGACGACGAAGGCCCCCCAGGTCCACGGCAGCACTTCGCCCGACAGCTGCATCACGTGAAGGCGGCGTGTCGCCACGCCCAGGATGCGCAGGTCGAGCATGGCGATGGTCCCGACGACGAGGGTCAGGGCAAGGACATGGACCGTTTCGATGGTCGGGAACATCCATTCCGACTCGGCGATGGCGACCGACGACGGCCAGTTCTCGATCGTCTTGCACAGGGCAAGGAGAGTCATGTCCGATCTCCGGCATAGGCGATCCAGCGGCCGCAGGTGACGACGCCAACCCACAGCGCGAGCGAGGCGAAGGCGCACACGCGGATGATCAACCGCTTGGCGCGCGGCAGGTCGCGGTAGCGGCGATCCTCAAGCAGCCGCTGGACCGGCGCGGTGAACAAGACGGCTCCGGTGATCAGCGCCATCTTGGTCCAAAACACCCAGTTGAGTAGCTCGCGGCCCGGCTCGCTCATGATCATGACCAGCCCGGTCAGGAGGAGGACGCCCAGCGCCCCCCAGATCCACGGATAAAAACGCTGCGTCAGGTCGCGCATCGACTGCTCGCGGCCGAGCATCCCGGCGAGGCGTAGGTCGAGGAGCGCGATCGACGCCATGACGATGGCGATGGCGAGTATGTGGACGCTTTGGACCACCGGCACGACCCAGAAGGTGGTGCCGATGGCGTGGCTGGCCGGCGTCTTGGTTAGCCAGTCGCTGATGGCTGTCATCGTCGTCATCGCGTCCTCCGCTGCTTGCCGGCTGGCGGCTCGTCACGCATCGCCAGCCGCGCGTTACGTTGTTTACGGTTTTCCATCGCTTATACCTTGTTATGCTGCGAAACTCCGCCCGACGAACCAGAAGGTGCCGACCGCGACCAGAGCCGAGGCGAGGACGTCGGTCACGATCGGGCGCGGCAGGGTCAGGTGGCAGCGGGCGAGGAGCAGCGTCGCGCCGGTCAGGGCGAGGACGATGGTCAGCTGACCGATCTCAACGCCCAGATTGAAGCCGACCAGGATCTCGGCGAGCTTGGCCGGCGGCAGGCGCTCCTGCAGCAGGTCGGCGGCGAAGCCGAAGCCGTGGATCAATCCGAAGACGAGGGTCACGACGAGGCGGATGCGACCGGCGTCGCGCAGCTGACCGGCGAAGAGCAGGTAGCTGACCGCGAACAGCGCCGCGCCGGTCAGGAGGAGCGGCGGCAGCAGGCCGATGCCGGCGAAGCGGAGCCCGGCCATCGCCATCAGCGCCACGCCGGTGCCGAGCGCGACCCTTCCGGGCCGGCCGCTGGCGACCGAGATGTTCTCCGCCCCGATCAGCGCAATGGTCAAGGCGACGAGGGCGTCGATAAACTCGGCGTGCGGCCGGATGACGCCGGTCACCGCCAGCGCCAGGGTCAGGCTGTGGCCCAGCGTGAAGCCGGTGACGACGAATATCAGGTCGCGCAGCCGCCGCGAGATGAGCACCAGCCCGACGAGGAACGACATGTGATCGACGCCGGTGAAGATGTGCATCACCCCCATGCCGACGAAGCGGAAGAAGCC
>CAXTQJ010000014.1:0-7134 GCA_964246245.1 uncultured Sphingomonadaceae bacterium | reverse complement strand
GTGGTGCGCTCGAGCAGCGCGCTGCCGCTGGTGCGCACTCGCGCCTCGGCGGTCATGCTCCCCACCGTGACAGCGAGCGGCGTGCCCGCGAGCAGCGACACCCCGCCGGTCGTCGGGGGCCCGGCGTTGGCGGGGGGCCGCGCGGGCGCCACAGGGCGAGCCGCCGCTGTCGACGCCGAGCTTGGGCGTCAGGTAGGCGAGGAGCTGGGCGTTGCTCGGCTTGGCCCCGTCCGGATTGATCCGAGCGGCCTCGCGATCGGCGACGCTGAACGCCAAGTGGACGATGCCGCCGTCGACCGTCCACGAGCTGTGCGATTCGCTGCGGGTGTGCGCCGACCCG
The DNA here is from genome assembly GCA_964246245.1 of uncultured Sphingomonadaceae bacterium. Classification (GTDB taxonomy): domain Bacteria; phylum Pseudomonadota; class Alphaproteobacteria; order Sphingomonadales; family Sphingomonadaceae; genus Polymorphobacter_B. The sequence goes on along the minus strand of CAXTQJ010000014.1, from coordinate 6,794 downwards.
GCCGCCGGCCACAGGGCCGCGAGGACGACCACAAGCAGGATGCGGATCAGCGTCATTCGACGTCGCTCGCGACCTGAATGTCGGCACGCTTGCGCAGGAAGCGGCCGTTGGCCCCGGTCAGCGTCGTCGCCTGGGCCGTGCGGAAGGCGGCGAGGACCTTGTCGCGAACCTCCGGGAACGGCGGTGCCACCGGCGGGGTGTTCTTGGCCATCGCCAGCAGGTGGATGCCGTCGCTGATCGCCACGGGCGGCGATACCTCGCCGGTGCGGAGGCCGCGGGCGGCGGCGAACAGGCGGTCGCCGAGGTGGAGTTTGGCGGCGAACCAGTATTCGTCGCCGTCGGTCATCGTCGCCGTCCGTGGCAGCGCCTTCACCGCGAGGTCGCCGGGCCCGGCGGTACGCAGCGTCGTCGCGGCGCCGGCCAGCGATAGTCGGTCAGCGCCATCACCCCCTCGTCGGCGAAGTCGGCGCGGTGGGCGGCGTAATAGGCGAACAGCTCGGCGTCGGTCGGTGCACCCATCGTCGCGTCGGCGGCGGCCTGCGCCTCGACGGCACCGACCAGCGCGTCGCGGACCTCGACGGTGTCCGACTGGAGGCCGAGCTCGACCCCGCGCTGGACGAACAGCTCCTCGCGGATCATGTCGTCGAGGACCTTGTGGCGCTGCTGCGGCGTCGCCGCGGTCGGCGACACGTCGTACAGCGCGTGGAGCTGGCCCGCCCAGTCGCTGCGCAGGATCGGCGTACCGTTGACCAGCGCGACGTCCTCGGCCGGGACGTTCGCCGTCCGCGTACCCTTGGCGGTGAACAGGCCGAAACCGGCGATGACAAGGCCAACGACCGCGCCGAGCGCGCACAGGACGAGCGACCGCCGCGGGTTGCGCTCCGCCAGCGCGCCGAAGTTCATGGCCGTGTCCGCCCTGGCAGCGAGGCGACGTAGATCGCGATGCTGCGCACTTCGAGCGGCGACAGAACACGGGCGAAGGCCGGGCTCGCCCCGGCGCGGCCGCGGGCCAGTGTCGCCGCGATCGCCGCCGCCGACCCGTCGCCGTATAGCCAGACGCCGTCGTTGAGGTTGGGTGCGCCGACCGCCGAGTTGCCGCCGCCATCGGGCTCGTGGCAGTCCCAGCACGCGCCGCGGCCGGCAAAGATCGCTCGGCCTCTGGCCGCAGCGCGCGGGTCGGTGGCCCTGCCCTTGAGCAGGTACTGCGTGACGTCACCGATCTCGCTCGGCGACAGCGGCTTGATCGCCGGTTCGGCGGCGTAGGGCAGCGGGCGGGCATAGGCCGGCATGGCGGCGATGTGCCAGCCACGCGGATCGCCCGAGCGGATGCCGTGGAGGACGATCTGTTCGATCTCGGCGACTTCGCCGGTGCCGTAGAGGTAATCGCGGTCGGTCAGGTCGGGCACGCCGCGCGCCGGATCGCCGTGGCCGTCGCCGTGGCACGAGGCGCAGTGGGCGACGAAGCTTTTCCTCCCCCACGCCAGCGCCGCCCGGGCGAGGTCGGGGTGCGCCAGGATGGTCACTGGATCAGCCCGGAGGATGGCTTCGTTGGTGTGAGAGCGTGCGATCGCGGTCACTGTCACCGCGCCGGCGACCGCCGCGACGGCCACGCCGAGCCATGTCCAGAGACGCGCAAGCGGCGTCGCTTGCCCTGGGGGCTTCCGACCGACGCCGGCACCGTCTGACGACTGCTTGACCATTCGCTACGGCCACTCGCACGCGACCCGCCGGCGATCATGTTGTTTACGGTTTCCGCGACGTTACAGGTGTTACACCAGCCGGTCAGGCGGCGGCGACGGGGTTGGCGAGCGTGCCGACGCCCTCGACCTCGACCTCGATGCGGTCGCCGGGCTTCATCCACAAGGGCGGTGTCCGCCGCGCGCCGACGCCGCCCGGCGTACCCGTGGCGATGACGTCGCCGGGGCGGAGCTCGAGCCAGCGCGACAGGTATTCGACGATGGTCGAGATGTCGAAGATCATCAGGCTGGCGTGCGACGACTGGACGATCTCGCCGTTGAGCCGCGTGGTCAGCGACGCGTCGGCGGGGAAGTCGGCGGCGGGGACGAACCACGGCCCGAGCGACCCCGTCCGCCAGAAGTTCTTGCCGGCGGTGACCGAATGCTTTTGATAGTCGCGGATGCTGCCGTCCATGAAGCAACTATAGCCGCCGACGTACGACATCGCCTCGTCGCGGCGGATATTGCGCGCCGTCAGACCGATGACGATGGCGATCTCGCCCTCGAAGTCGAAATTGTCCGACACCGTCGGCCGCACTACCGGCGCACCGGGGGCGACGATCGAATCGTGGAAGCGGGTGAAGATCATCGGGCTGGTCGCCTCGTCGGCTTTGATCTCGCTCGCGTGGTCGCGGTAGTTGACCCCGACGCAGATCAGCTTGGCCGCCGGATCGATCGGCGCCTCGAGCGTCACCTCGGCCAGCGGCACCGCCTCGGTCGCGGCGGCGCGCAGGGCGGCGAGGTCGGTGGTGCGGGTCAGGGTGAACGGCGCGGCCCGCGCCGGGCCGTCGGCCCAGCCGCCGCTGACGAAGACGGTGGCACCGTCGAGGAACCCCTGTGCGACGCGGCCGTCGCGTCCGATCTTGACGAGCTTCATGGCGTGCATCCTTGGCGTAGGGCGGGCGTCAGAATTTGGTGAAACCGGCTTCGGGGACGGTGTCGGTCTTGGTCTGGTTGTTCTCGAAGCACGACTGGTCGTCGAGCACGTCCCATTTCGGCGGGTCCTTGCGCGTCCACACGTTGACCTGGGTCACCGGCATAGTGAAGGCGTCGTCGTCATAGGCGGTGACGTGGACGTGGAGGACGTCGGCCGCGACCCGCTCGACCGACCACTTGAGATGCAGCCTGGCGCTGTGCGGGTTGCGCTGGCCGTCGAGCGGCGAGTTGCCGACGAGGCCGACGGTGTCGACGAACAGCGTGTCGCCGACCCAGTGGCCGATCGAATGGCCCTTGAAGCTCGGCTTGAAGTCCTTCGGGTGGCCGCGGCCGTCGGTGAAGACGATGACGGGGTCGCTGCCGAAGACGTAGAAGGTGACCTCGCCGGGCGTCTGCACGATCTCGTCGGGGTAGACCTTCGAGACCAGCACGAACGGCATCCCGAACGGCAGGCACCTGGCCCCGGTGTCGCCGAGCTGGACGCCCTTCTTCACCGCTGCGACGCGCTCGTCGTAGATTACTTGATAGGCCGGCGTGTAGGGCAGCGGCCACGGCGTCCAGAACACCGACGGCCTCCCGTCGGCCGGGCCACGGTTAGGCGCGAAGGCGACGCCGGGGACGCCGGTCAGCGAGCCAAGCCACAGGCCGGAGATGTTGGGCGCGCCGGGGTCGCCGTGGTACGATACGTGCGATGGCGCCGCCGTGACCGGCCAAGCGAGCAGCGCCGCTGCCGCCGCCACAACGGCTGCCATGAACCTGAGCATCGCCATCCGCGACCTTCCCCACCTGCCTCAGGGGTTCGGCTTCATCCGCTCGCCGAGGAGCTTGCCGTCGGCCAGGCGGACGGCGTTGAGCGCACCGCCCTTCTCGCCGCTCAGCAGCGGTGAGATGAAGACGGTGACCTTGTCGCCCGGGGCGATCGACCCCTTCTCGAAGCCCTGCCGCCGCATTAGGCCGGGATTGCCGCCCTCGATGCTGTACTTGTCGGGGTTGGCCGTGCCGTTGGGCACCACGAGGTAGAGCCACGTGTGCGGGCTGGTCCACTGCCAGTCCTTCACCGTCGCGTTCTTCAGCTCGATCTCCTTCGCCTTGTCGAACATGGCGAAGCTGTGGTGCGCCAGCGCCGGAACGGCGAGGGCAGCGGCGACGGCGAGGGGTGCGGCGGCGGCGAGCGCCCGGCAAAGCTTCATCATCGGCTCCTGGCTAATGGACGTAGGCGTCGAGGTGGTAATCCTTGTCGGGCGTGCACAGCGCCTCGCGCGGATACCATGTGGGATCGGCGAGGGCGGTATAGGTGACGCGCGTCGTCATCGGCGCGGCGAAAGCGGTCGGATCGGTCGCGGTGACCTCGACGACGAGCGTCGTCGGCCCCGTCCGGCGGATGCGCTCGGTCAGGCGCAGGTCGTCGCTGTGCGGCACGCCGGTCGCGTCGAGCGGCTGGTCGCGCAGTCCCGCGACGTCGGTGACGAGCCCGCCGCCGTCGTAGTGACCGACGCTGTTGCCGCCGAAGAAGGCTTCCATGTTCCGCGCCGACGGCAGTGGGCGGCCGTCAGTCCAGATGCGCCGCACCGGCACGCCGGCACGCGACATCGTCACCCGCCCGGGCGTCTGGACGATGAGCAGTGGTCCGGTCGCGCCGGTCATGAAGCGCGGCATCCCCGGCGGCAGGCAGGCGCGGACCGGGTCGTCGGTGCGCTTGCCGGCGACAGCGTCGCCGACGGCCTTCTGCCATCTGGCGGCAAAGTCGCCCTTGAGCGGCGGGGGCCACGGCATCCACCCTTCGCGGCTGCCGCTCGTCGCGGCGGCGTCGCGCACCCACACGCCACTGATGTCGGGCGCGCCCGGGTCGCCATACCAGTTCAGCTTCGCTGCCGCCACGCCGGTCGTGGCGACGAGCAGCGCGACGACAGCGGCGAGCCTAGGCCGCGACACGCGTCGCCGCCTCGGCCTCCGCCGCCAGTGCCGCGGCGAGCGCGCGCCGGCCGCGGACCGGCCCGGCATCGATGCCGCGGACCAGTCCGGGATCGCGCGAGCCGACCACGTCGGCCTCGCGCTGCTGCGCCTCGAGGACGACTTTGTCCTGGTCGAAGGTCTCCTCGACCGAGCGGCGGATGGTGTCGGTCAGCGCCGCGTCGTCGCGGCGGAGCTGCCGGGCATGGGCCCAGAAGTAGTGGCTCGACCCCTCGGTCTCGGGCGTGATCAGGTTGAGGATGCGCGCCTCGAAGCCGCGCGCCAGGTCGCCAGAGCCCGCCGGGACAGCGCCGACCTCGATGACGCAGAAGCCGGGCGGGGTGTAGATCGTCGTATGCCAGCGGTCGATCAACCCAAAAAAGACGGCAAGCGCGACGAATTGCGGCGGCGGCGCGGCCCCGCACATGTCGCGGTGGGCACGGACCGCGCCGCCGGCGTCGCGCGTCACCGCGATCGGCGACGCGGCGACGGCGTCGTTGCCGATCGTCTCAGGGTGGACGAAGGTCTCGTGGCTGAGGTCGAGGAGGTTGTCGACCAGCAGGCGGTAGTTGGCATCGACATGGTGATAGCCCTCCGCCGCCGCCCAGGCGGGGTCGTCGAGCCAGTGGAAGTCGGGGACCAGCGCCGGGTCGGCCCGGTCGGCCTCGCCGAGCCAGATCCAGACGAGGCCGTGCTCCTCGACCGTCGGGAAGACGCGCACACCGACCCGCGGCGGTACGACCGGCTGGCCGGGAATGGCGACGCACTTGCCCGACGCGGCGAAGCGCAGGCCGTGATAGCCGCACTCGACGACGTCGCCGTCGAGACGGCCGAGCGACAGCGGGACATAGCGGTGCGGGCAGCGGTCGGCCATCGCCACCGTCGTGCCGGCCAGCGTTCGGTAGAGGACGACCGCCTGACCGGCCAGCGTCCGCCGCAGCAGCGAGCGGCCGACCTCGCGCGGGTAGGCGGCGACCTGCCAGCATTGGACCATGAAAGCCATCGATCGCTCCGCCGCTCGCGCGACCGCCGGACTATGCCCTTCTCGCGGGGGCTTGGCCCGGCCTTCTCCCGCACCCACAACCATAGCACCGGATCGTCGATGATCAACCCGTTTGTCGATCACCGCGCCCGATCAACCCGATCGGGCGACTGCCAGCGTCCGCGCCACGGCCGGTGGCCTCCCCGACCGCGGCACCTCAACCGGAAAGCCGTCGCGGAGCAGCGGTACGTTCGAGCGGATGTGCTCGGACATCATCTCGGCGAGGTCGTCGCCGCGCCGGGCCAGCGCCGCGTCCATCATCGCGCGATGCTCGTGGCTGAGGTCGCGCCGCACCGGCTCGGTGCTCAGGCGGGCGCGGGCGTAGCGGCGATAGCGCTCGAAGTGGTCGAACAGCTGCCGGCGCAGGCGCAGCAGCCACTGCGAATTGGCCCCGGCGACGAGCGCCTCGTGGAACGCGCGGTTGCGTTCGGCCCAGTCGTCGGCGTCGGGGAACTCGCCGCGGTTGAAGCGCTGCTCGAGGCGGTCGAGCTGGTAGAAGGCGGCGACGATATTGCCTTCCCATGTCTCGTCGCCGAACCTGACCGCGCGGCGCATGGCGTCGGCCTCGATGAGGACGCGGAGGTCGGCGAGCTCCTCGAGCTCGGCCATGGTCACCGCGGCGACGCGGAAACCCTTGAGCTGCTCGATCTGGACGAGGCCCTCGCTCGACAGGCGCGACAGCGCCTCGCGTAGCGGGGTCGAGCCGACGCCATAGTGGAGGCGGAGCTGCTCGATCCGCAGCTTGCTGCCCGGGACCAACCGCCCCGACAGGATGTCCTGGCGCAACTCAGTGAAGGCGTGCTCCGACCATGTGCCGGACCGCTCTTCGGATTGGACGGTCTCCCGCTGGCTCACGTGTCGATCCTGCTTGGCCGCCGGCCCACCGCGGCACCTGCCATGCCCGTTCCGTAGCGCGGTTCGCCGGCGAAGACGAGGGGCGACATCGCCGCGCGCGAAGGGCGGTCAGTCACCGGCCGGGGCGATGCGGAACAGCGCCTCGGCATTGGCGTGGGTGACCAGGCGCATCGTCGCCGCGTCGAGGGGCGCCGCGCGGATAAAGGCGACCGCTTCGGCCGTCTGTTCGTACGGGTAGTCGACGGCGAACATCGTCCGATCGGCTCCGCACAGCT
>CAXTQJ010000013.1:11324-24524 GCA_964246245.1 uncultured Sphingomonadaceae bacterium | reverse complement strand
CGGTTACGCCGGGACCGTTCCTCGTGTTCTTCGACTGGGATCGGTCGGTGATCACGCCGGAAGCCGCGGCTATCCTCGATCGCGCCGCCGACCAGTACGCGTCGACCGGCCAGACGAGCGTCACGCTTGCCGGCCACGCCGACAAGTCGGGCAAGCCCGACTACAACGTCGCGCTGTCGCAGCGTCGCGCCGATGCGGTCAAGGACTACATGACCAAGAAGGGCGTTGCTCCGGGTGTGATCACTACCGAAGCGTTCGGCGAAAGCCGGCCGCTGGTCGATACCGCCGACGGGGTCCGCGAGCCGCAGAACCGGCGCGTCGAGATCACCTTCGGTGGCGCTCCGGCTCCGGCATCGAACGGTCCGTGCCGTCCACAGTAACAGCGGATCAAATGTACTAAGGAAAGGCCGCCCCTCGGGGCGGCCTTTTTTTTGGGCGACTGGATCGTAATGATCGGTTACTACGTCGCGGTTTGGTGGTTCACTGCGTGATGGTCGTGATCAGCGTTTTTTACGCAGAAATCGAACTACATCTAGCGGTGTTTGACGCTGCGACTATGCTAAAGCGCAGGCAGCGTCGGCGGTGTCAAATCGACGGTCTTGAGTAGCGCGAGCGCCGACACCGGGACCAATGACGCGCGGATCTCGTCGCGCAGCACCACAGCGCGTCGGCCAAGTTCGCCCTTGCGCACTGTCAACGTCGTCCGCCCGGCGATCCCCGCTTCCTCGCAGAAGGCGAATTGCGCGTCGAGGGTCGAGTAGCTGTTGTACGTCTGCGTCGTGTACCGGTCGAAGCTATTCTGCGCCTGGGTCGCATCATACCGCTTGAAGTGCGCCACCATCGTCGCGCGGGCACGGTCGAGCTCATCGGCGTGTTGCCGCAAGAAGTCATTGTAGTTTCGCACCGTCGCGAGAAACGGCGAGAATTGACACTGGAGCGCAGCGATGTTGAGCGCCGCGCGGGTGCTCCACACAGCATTGGCCTCGGCTTCGGCCGGCGTGGTCGGGCGAAGTTTGACCTCCTTGGGTGTCATCATCCCCACGACCACAGTGTCGGTTGGTGTCGTCGCGACGGGGACGCTTGCGGTCGGTGCGGTAGACGTTGTCGGTCGGCGGCCGACCTTGGCCGGTTTCGCCGCTGTCGTCGCTGTCGACCCAAACGCCAGGCCGATCGCCATGGAAAACATCAAAGCCGACCGTACCATCGCATCGCCTACGTTGACCGCGCCTGTCGCGACGCGACTGGACGGTAGAACGCGCGGCGCTGCCACGCCAGATCACCGGCGACGGTTCGACGCCGCCGCAAGGCCGCTCAGCCGAGGATGCTGCCGAGCTGCATCGCCACCGACATATCGCCGTCGACCTTCAGCTTGCCCATCATGAACGCCATCTGCGGGTTCTGTTTGCCGCTGGCCATATCCATGAAGTCCGACATCGCGACCTTGACCGTGCAATCGGTCGGTGCGTCGGTATTGTCGACGACCGCGGGTGAAACCGTGTCGTCGATGCGAACCACGCCGTCGCTCCCGAAATCGAACTTGACCGATTTCTTCAGGCCGGCACTGCTGCCGACGCGACTGCGCATCTGCTCGGTGATCTGGTCGAGGCTCATATCCGTCTCCCCAAGGCTTGATACAAGAAGGGCCGCCGAAGCGGCCCTTCCCCGTCGACGCCGAAGTGAAACTTACGGCTTCGTCGTGGTCGTCGTCGAATCGGTCGTGGTCGTCGCCGCGCCGGCGGCGGGAGCCGTAGCATCGGTCGCGGCAGGAGCCGTCGCCATCGCGTCGGCGGCACCGGCGGCCGGGGCCGGGGTGGTCGTCGCGGTCGCATCGGCAGCGGGCGCAGCCGCCGGAGCCGTCGTGTCGGTGGTCGTCGTCGAGCTCGTCGTATCGGCCTTCTTCTCGCCGCACGCGACGACCGCCAGCGCGAGACCGGCAACCAGCGAAACCGTCTTGATCTTCGTCATGACACCCATAGTCGACTCCTGTTCATGGTTTGCGAGCATGATATCGGCGGTTTCGGTTCAGCCCTTATCCCCTAACCGGGGTAGACATTAGCCAAGATCGTAACGCGCCTCAAGCGAGATTGCGGGCGCTCGCGGTGACGGACGCGAGAAATTGCGGCAACGCAGCAAGCAGGGCGTCGTCGCATTCGGTGACCAACGACGATCGGCCCATGGCGGCGAGGCTGGTGACCCGCGCATCGTCGATGCCGCACGGGACGATCCCACCGAAATGCGTCAGGTCGGGAGCAATGTTGATGGCCGCGCCATGCAACGTCACCCAGCGCCGGACACGGACGCCGATCGCCGCGATCTTCGCGGGATCATCGGGGGGCCCGGTCCACACGCCGATACGCCCGGGAACGAGGCACGACCCGATACCGACACCGGCCAGTGTCGCGATGATCCAGCCTTCGAGACCGGCGACGTAACGGCGAATGTCGCGGCCGCGTACGCCGAGATCGAGCATGACGTAGACGACGCGCTGTCCCGGCCCGTGGTAGGTGTAGCGGCCGCCGCGCCCCGTCGCGAAGACCGGCAGGCTGTGGTCGAGCAGTTCGCGTGGATCGGCGCTGGTCCCCGCGGTGTAGAGCGGTGGATGCTCGACGAGCCAAACTAACTCGCGAGCGCCGCGATCGCGGATGGCGGCGGCGCGGTCCTCCATCGTGGCCACCGCCGTGGGGTAATCGGTCAGCCCCGGCGCGACCTGCCACTCGACGTCGTCCATGCTGGAATCACAGCGCGGCGGCGAAAGCGCGGAGGTCGGCGAGGAGAAGCTCGGGCTCCTCGAGGCTGGCGAAATGGCCGCCGCGCGGCATCGTGGTGTAGCGGGCGACATTATAGCCGCGCTCGACCATCGCCCGCGGCGGAAAGGCGAGTAGGTCGTAGGGGAAGGCGGCGACCGCCGTCGGCACTTCGATCCGCCGCCCGGCGGGAATGGTGAACCCGCCTTCGTCGAACTGGCCCTTGTAGATCCACGCCGCAGTATTGAAGCTGCGCGTGGTCAGATAGATCATGATGTTGGTCAGCATCGTGTCGAGGTCGAACGGCGGGTCGACGAAACCGTTCTTGTCGTTCCCGGTGTCGGCCCAGCCCGCGAACTTCTCGGCGAACCATGCCGCCACGCCCATTGGCGAGTCCATCATCGCGAAGCTCAGCGACTGCGGCTTGGTCCCCTGGACCTGCAGATAGCCGGTCTCGGTCGCGCGGACGCGCCGCGCCTTGGCCAGCCACTTTTCCTCATCGGGCGTCGTCGGCCGCATGTCGGCGGAGCGCAGGCCGTAGCCGCTCAGATTGAGCGCTTCAACCCGAGCGCTGTCGAGCCCGATCCAGCCGCCGATGACGCAGCCCCAGTCGCCGCCCTGATACAGATAGCGGTCGTAGCCGAGGACCCCCATCAGCCGGTCGTAGAGCCTCGCCATCGCGCGCGGGCCGATCGGCGTCTTCGGCTTGTCCGACCACGCATAGCCCGCCAACGAAGGAGCGATCACATGGAACGCCGGCCCATCCTCCACCTCCGGTTCCGCCAACCGGTCGACGATCGCATCGAATTCGACGATCGACCCCGGCCACCCGTGGGCGATGAGCAGCGGTCGCGCGTCCGGGCGCGGCGAAAGACGGTGTATTACGTGCAGCGCTAGGCCGGGTTCGACCTCGACCTTGAAGTGCGGATGACGGTTCAACCGCGCCACCGCCGCCGGCCAGTCGAACGACGCAAGCCAATGGTCGCGCAGCCTCTCCATATACGGGCGGCTCGCGCCGTACCGCCAGCCGGCATCGGTCGGCTCTTCGAAGAAGCGGTAGGCAGCGACGCGATCTCGGATCCACGCCACCTCGTCGGCCTCGACGGGAATCGTGAACGGTCGGACGGTCACGCCGCGAGCCGCTGTTTCGTCGCGCCAAGGATCATGTCGCTGGCCTTCTCGGCGATCATGATCGTGGGCGCGTTGGTGTTGCCGCTGACAAGGTACGGCATCACCGACGCGTCGACGACCCGCAATCCCGCGACTCCGCGAACGGCGAGCGCGCCGTCGACTACCGCCGCGTCGTCGGCCCCCATCCGGCACGTTCCGACGGGATGATAGATGGTCTCGGCCCAGTCGCGCGTCGCCGCGACGAGCGCGTCGCGCGACCAGGCCGCCGTGCCGGGCCACAGCTCGTCGCCGCGATACGGCGCGAACGCCGATGCCCCACCGATCCGCCGCGCGATCGCGATACCGCCGAGCAACGTGTCGACATCCTCGGCTGCCGACAGGTAGCAGGGGTCGATCAGCGGATAGGCGCGCGGATCGGGCGAGGCGAGGCGGATCGTTCCGTGACTTTCGGGGCGTAGCTGGCAGACATGCATCTGGTAGCCGTGCTCGGCGGGCAACGACCCGCGCCCGTGCGGATTGCCGCGCACCGGCATGAAATGGATCTGGATGTCGGGGGCGGCCAGCCCCTCGCGCGTCGCGACGAACGCCCCGACCGGCGTCGGAATGTAGCTCGCCGTGCCGCCGCGACCGATCTGCCACGCTATCAGCGCCCTGATCTTGTTGGCGAATTTGCTGTTGGCGTTGAGCGTGATCGGCCGCGTGCATGCCCATTGGACGATGACGTCGAGGTGATCCTGAAGATTGCCGCCGACGCCAGGCGCGTCGTGGACGACCGCGACCCCCACCTCGCGCAGGTGCGCCGCCGGACCGACGCCCGACAGCATCAGGAGCTGTGGTGAGTTCACCGCGCCGCCGCAAAGGATGATTTCGCGCGCCGCGACAGTCTCGGAGCGGCCGCCGCGCGAGTACGCGACGCCGGTCGCGCGGCGACCGGCGAAGGTTACGCGCTCGGCTTGGACGCTGGTACGAATTTCAAGATTCGGCCGCGCGCGCACCGCGGGTGTCAGATAGGCGCGTGCCGCCGACCAGCGGCTGCCGTCCTTAATGGTGCAGTCGTAGCGCCCCGCCCCTGCGAAGACCGCGCCGTTGAAGTCGTCGGTTGCCGCGATCCCGGTTTCTCCCGCCGCCGCAATGAACACCTCGTTGAGGACATGCGGCAGGCAGCGCGTACTGGTATGGAGCGGGCCGTCCTCGCCATGCCAGTCGTCGGAACCACGATCGCTGTGCTCGGCGCGGCGAAAATAGGGGAGGACATCACTCCATCCCCATCCAATCAGGCCGGTCTGCGCCCAGCGATCGTAGTCGCTCGCGTGGCCGCGGATATAGACCATCCCGTTGATCGACGACGATCCGCCGAGCACCCGGCCGCGCGGCCAGTAGAGCTTGCGCCCGTCGAGCTCGGCCTGCGGCACCGTCCAATAGCCCCAGTCGTGCGGGCTATTCTTCTCGGGCGGGATGATCTGCGCCAGCCCCGCGGGCATGTGAATCGCGAAGCCGCGATCATCGCCGCCCGCCTCGAGCAGCAGCACGCGCGTCGCCGGATCGGCCGATAGGCGGTTGGCAAGGACGCACCCGGCCGAGCCCGCGCCGACGATAATGAAATCCCAAGCCTCGCCCAAGGTCTCTCTCCGGAGCCGCTGGGCGTCAGTCTAGGCGATCGTCGCTGCCGGGCAAGCCGCCCGCGGCGGTGCTGTCTCGAGCTCGGCGGCGACGCGCGCGAAGATCCCATCGATCTCCGCCGGCGGAGCGGTGTTCGCAGCGCCGTAGGCGATCTCGGCAGGCGACCACAGCCACGATCGTGCCGGGTCGTCGAGCATGTCCCACGCCGGAAACAACCGCGTCTCGACCGGCGCGGTCGACAGCAGCGCGACATCGAGGTGGCGATCGTCGACCTTAATCCGCGCGAACGTCGCTTCGACGGCGGCAACCGGCCCTTCGATTAGCTGCAGGTAGATATCTGCGCGGCAGATCAAGGCTCCGGTGACCGCCTCGCGCCGGTTGTTGCGCCGCGCGCCGACCATGATCCCCCCGAGCATCGCCGCGTCGAAGCCGAACGGGCGCGACGCGTAGATCAGCCGATGCAGCGTCATCGCGGTCTCCCCGGCCGAGTCGCAGCGATGCTACGCCGATCGCCGGCAGGCGTCGCCCCTTCACTTTGTCGTGATCCACTGCCACATGCGAGCGATGAGCGAGCCCGCCATCCCCGCTGCCGACTATGGCCGCGTCGAGACGGTGTCGCCGCTCGTCCGGCGCGTCCTGGCGCATAATCCCGGGCCGTTTACTTATACCGGCACTGGCACCTACATCGTCGGGCACGGCACGGTCGCGATCGTCGACCCCGGTCCCGACGACCTGGATCACATCGCCGCACTCCTCGCCGCAGTCGCCGGCGAGACCGTCAGCCACCTCGTCGTGACGCACACCCACCGCGACCATTCGCCCGCGGCACCGGCGGTCAAAGCCGCGACTGGCGCAAGCATCGTCGGATGTGCGCCGCTGGTCCTCGACGACCTTGGCCCGCGTGCCGATGCCGGGTTCGACGCGACCTATGCGCCCGACACGGTGCTGGCCGACGGCGACGGCGTATCCGGTCCCGGCTGGACGCTCACCGCCCTCCACACTCCCGGCCACACGTCGAACCACCTGTGTTTCGCCCTGCCCGAGGAGCGCGCGCTGTTCAGCGGCGATCACGTCATGGGCTGGTCGACGACCGTTGTCGCTCCGCCCGACGGCAACATGGCGGCGTACATGGCTAGCCTCAGGCTGCTGCTCGACCGTGACGACGCGGTCTATTACCCGACGCACGGGCCGGCGGTGACCGAACCGCAACGCCTCGTCCGCGGCATGATCGCGCATCGCAAGCAGCGCGAGGCGCAGATCGTCGCGCGCCTCGAAACGGGTGCGCAGACCGTGCCGGCGATGGTCGCGACGATGTACGCGAGCGTCGATCCGCGCCTCCATCCCGCTGCCGGCCTGTCGGTCACCGCGCACTTGATCGATCTCGCCGGGCGCGGCGTCGTCGCGCAACGTGGCGACGCGTGGGCCTTGGCGGCCTAGCCGTGGACGCCCGCCTCGACCTTTTCGGTGGCGCGCCCTCGCTCGATCTCCGCGCCGAGATCGACCGGCTGCGCAAGGAGCGCAACGCCGTCATCCTCGCGCATTATTATCAGGACCCGGCACTTCAGGACCTCGCCGATTTTGTCGGCGACAGCCTCGATCTCAGCCGCAAGGCCGCCGCGACCGATGCCGACGTCATCGCCTTCTGCGGCGTCAAGTTCATGGCCGAGGTCGCGAAAATCCTGTCGCCCGACAAGACGGTCGTCCTCCCCGATCTCCGCGCCGGGTGCAGCCTCGAGGATTCGTGTCCGCCCGACCAGTTCGCCGCATTCCGTGCGGCGCACCCCGACCACATCAGCCTGACGTACATCAACTGCTCGGCGGCGGTGAAGGCGCACAGCGACATCATCGTCACGTCGTCGTCGGCCGAGCGGATCATCGCGCAGGTCCCGCCCGAACAGAAAATTCTCTTCGCTCCCGACAAGCACCTCGGCGCGTGGCTCAACCGCCGGACCGGGCGCGACATGCTGCTGTGGGACGGGACATGCATCGTCCACGAGAAGTTCTCGGTGACCGAATTGCTTAAGCTCAAGGCGCTCCACCCGGATGCGCCGGTACTCGCCCACCCGGAATGCCCGGCGGCGATCCTCGACCTCGCCGATTATATCGGCGCGACGAGCGGTATACTCGACTTCGCGCTGCGGTCGCCGGCCGAAACGCTGATCGTCGCGACCGAGCCGAACATCATCCACCAGATGCGACTCCGCGCGCCGGACAGGACCTTCATCGGCGCGCCGGGGGCCGACGGCAACTGCGGGTGCAACATGTGTCCGTTTATGGCGATGAACACGCTCGAGAAGCTCTACCTTTGCCTGCGCGACCTGACTCCGGTAATCGACGTCCCCGAAGCGATCCGCGTCCGCGCCAAAATCCCGCTCGACCGGATGCTCGCGATGGCAGGCGGGCCAGCGCCGGTCCGGGGCGACTAGCGCGCGACCTGCGGCGCGGAGGCCGCGATCCGGTCGAACAGCTGTTCAGGGTCCGTGCCGCGTAAAGTTGCCGCGCCGATCTCGAAGTCGCTGCCGATGACGATCTCGCGCTGACCTACGGCGACGCCATCGAGGATGGTGCTGGCGACGCTGGCGGGGTCGAGGCCGGCGTCGATCGTCGCGTCGCTGCGGCCGCGGGTTGCGCCGTCGCCTTCGACCGCATTAACCGCGACGTTGGTTCGCACTGCCCCCGGGCAGACGACGTGAACCGCAAGGCCGTATTGCGCCGTCTCGGCCCGGAGCGCGTCCGACCAGCCGACCAGCGCGTGCTTCGCCGCGCAATAGCCGGTTCGCAGCGGCACCCCGATCTTGCCGGCGATCGACGCGATGTTGATCAGCGCCCCCGATCGCCGCGCGACCATGCCGGGGAGGACGAGCTGGGTCAGCCGCAGCGGCGCGAAGAAATCGACTTCCATCAATGTCCGGTAGACGTCGAACGACGTGTCGAGGCCGAGGCTGCGCTGCGAGATGCCGGCGTTGTTGACGAGGATGTCGACCGGCCCGGCAGCCGCCGCGATTTCCGGCAGCGCGGCGAATTCGGTCGTGTCGAACGCCAGGATCCGCGATGCCGGACAATCGGTGGCGACATCGGCGAGCGCGTCGGCGCGACGACCCGATAGAATCACCGTTGCGCCGTCTGCGGCGAAGGCCCGCGCCAGCGCCGCGCCGATACCCGATGACGCGCCGGTGATCCACACCGTCTTACCGGAAAACCTCATAGCACTTCCCATAGGTTCGGCCCGCCGACGAGCGGATGGAGCCACGTCGCGCCGGCGAACAGGATGATGCCGCCGATCAGCGCCGTCCATCCCGGCGTCGCAAAGCCGCGGCCGAACGGGACGAAGCTCGTCGCCGCTTCGTGCACAGCCCACGCCTCGCCGGTCAGCTTGCGCTTCTTCGCGTCCTGGGCTCGCGCGCCGACCAGCGCCAGGATGAGGATCGCGGCCGCGAGCAGCACGGTACGCCCGACGCCCGACAGACCGGCATGGACGACCGCCCACAGCGCGAACGCCCACATCATCGGATGGCGGGTGATGCGCTGAACGCCGCGCTCCGGCCCGACCGCCCTGCCGCCCATCAGCGCCGGGTTCGGCGTCGCGACCGAGCCGACGAGCAAAATCGAGGCGAACAGCATGACGACGGCACCGGCGGGCCACGCCCACGTGGGAGCGACCCACCACACGACAGCGGGCGCGCGACGAAATTCCCAAACCGCCCAGCCGAAGGTGGCGAAAGCGACGAGCGAATAGAGGATGGCGAATCCGCCGTCGCCGAGCCGCGCGACGAGGGGGCCGCGCAACGGGTGCGACAGGAGGAAGTGGGTGCCGACGAACGCGGCGAGGGCGACGACGAGAAGGGTCATTCCTGTGCTCTCGTATCCAACGACCGATCAGACCGATCCAGATCAGAAATCTACTGACTTATCGAGAGCATTCGACAAATCCTCAAGCATGTCTGGCGGCGGCATGGCTTCCGCGCACTCTTATTGCGATAGGTCTGTCCTCAATTCTGAGCTGCGATGCCAGCGTCTTGGCGTGCGTAAAACCCTCAGCGATACGACGAGCGCGGATGCGTGTTCCCTGCCTAGCATGATCTTACTGCTCGAGGAGTGTACCTCCCACAATCCCACGCCGGACGTGGATCACGGTCGATATTGCGGTGGCAGCGCGCCGCGCGTCAGGTCGCGGTAGCGGTCGCGCAGCTCGGTCTGGCGGCTCGTCACCGGTTGCGCGACGCCGTCGATCAGCACGGCGACCGGCGCGCTGGTCAGTTCGAGCGGATCGCCGTCCCAGACGACGAGGTCGGCGCGCTTGCCCGGCGCGATCGCCCCGGTGTCGGTCATGCCGAAGATTTCCGCCGGGTTCCTCGTGATCAGCTCGAGCGCTTGGTCGCGCGTCAGCCCGACGCCGCCGGGCAGCCGCCCCTGCGCGACGAGATTGCCGGCGAACTGGGTGACGTTGCGCGGCTGGTTGGTCGATTCGGCGCCCGATGTCCCGATGCCGACGACGACGCCGGCGGCGACGAGCCGCCCGATGTTCGACCGCGTCGACGCGAGCGTCTCGAACGCGTCGGGCAGGTCGTCGAGCCCCGCGGTGATCACCGGCACGTGCGCGGCGGCGATGCGGTCGGCGACGGTCCACCCCTCGCGCGCGCCGAACAGGATCAGGTGAAGGCGCGGGAAGTCGGCCTTGAGCGCCAGAACACTGACGATGTCGGACGCGCGCTCGACGTGGACGACGAGCGGTTGCCGCCCGTCGACGACGGCGACGAGCGCTTCGCTGTCGGCGCGGGGATACAGATTCTCCTTGTTGCCGGCGTGGCCGCGGCCGGCGGCGAGGTCGCGCGCCTCGATCAGCGCGTTGCGGAACGTGGCGAACGACGCCGTCCGGCTGCCGCCGGCGTTCTCCGCCCCTGTCTCGCCGAGCTCGACCAGCTGGAAAGCGCGGCCGCGGGTGACGATGTCGAGACCGTCGCTCAACCGGATCAGCGCGCCCTGACCCGCGAAGATGGCGCGGCGGGCTGCGGGCGCGACGACGGCGCGGGTGACGCCGCCGGCGCGGGCGACGGCGATCTGGCTGTCGCGGCCGTCGAGCGCGGGCACGACGTCGAGCGACGCCGAGAACGGCGACTTCGCCGCGCGGGTGTCGTTGGCCTCGCGGACGCCCTCGACCTCGTCGATGCCGAGGTCGCTCATGCCGACGACGAGGCCCGGCGTGACCGTGCGGCCGGTGCCGTCGATCACCGTCGCGCCGGCCGGGGCGGGACCGAGGCCGACGCTGCGGATACGCCCGCCGTCGACGACGACGGTGGCGTTGTCGAAGCTGTGGCCGGCGCCGTCCATGACGGTGGCGTTGGCGATCGCGATCGGGGCGGCGGCGGTGGGGGGGCCCAGCAATACCGCTGTCATCCCCGCGTTCGCGGGGACGACAACTTCTTAGTGAGGGCGGCGCAGATCACTTGATGTCTCCGCTACCCGGCTGGCCCAGCTCGAAGTCGGTTCGCGGCCGGCGGTTCGGGTCGGCGGCGTCGTACATCAGCGCGCCGTCGATCCACACGTCGAGCGGTCGCGAATAGACGCTGAGCGGATCGCCGTTCCACAGGACGACGTCGGCCATCTTGCCCGGCTCGAGGCTGCCGGTCTGCCGGTCGATGCCGAGGCCCTTCGCCGGATTGAGCGACAGCCATTCCCACACCACCTCGGGCGGGATGACGATGCCCGCGCGCCGTCCCGCCGCCATCGCCTTCGCCGCCTCCTGGTTCAACCGCTGGATGCCGTTGGCATCGTCGGAGTGGACGATGGCGCACGCGCCGGCGTTGTGGACCAGCGCGATGTTCTCGCGGATGCCGTCGTAGCTTTCCATCTTGAACCCCCACCAGTCGGCCCACATCGCCGAGCAGATGTTCTCGGCCTTGAGCAGGTCGGCGATCTTGTAGCTCTCGACCGCGTGGTGGAACGCGCTGACGTGGTAGCCGAACTCCTTCGATATGGCGATGACGTTGGCCATCTCGTCGGCGCGGTAGCAGTGGTTCTGGACCAAGATGTCGCCGTTGAGCACCCCCATCAGCGTGTCGTTGGCGAGCTCGCGGCGCGGCGCGTCGGTCGGCTTGGCGGTGCCTGCCTTGGCCTTGCGGGTATAGTCGTCCCAGCGGCGCTTGTAGGCGACGGCGTCGGCCCACGTCTGGCGGTCGACGGCGATGTTGCCCATCCGTGTCGCCGGCGACTGGTTGCGGCCGCCGTAGACCCGCTTCGGGTTCTCGCCGCACGCCATCTTCAGGCTCGGCTTGGCCCCGGGGAACTTCATGTCCTGCGCCGTCCGCCCGAGGACGTTCTTGACCGTGACGCCGCGGCCGCCGAACAGGTTGGCGCTGCCCGGCAGGATGTGGAACGTCGTCACCCCGCCGGCGAGCGCGCGGGTGAAGCCAGCGTCCTGCGGCCAGACCGAGTGCTCGGCCCAGACGTCGGCGGTGTTCGGCCGCGTCGCCTCGTTGCCGTCGCTGACCGCCTGCACCGACGGCGACGGATAGTCGCCGAGGTGGCTGTGGATGTCGATGATGCCCGGCGTAACGAACTTGCCCGCGGCGTCGATCACCGTCGCGCCGGCAGGAATCGTCACCGCCGCGCCGACCTCGGCGACCTTGCCGTTCTCGAGCCGGACCATGCCGGGGGCGAACTTCCGCCCCGCCCCGTCGTAGACCGTCGCGCCGCGGATGACCGTGGTGACGCCGGGGTACGGCCGGTAGGTCGATGGGAACGGATCGGCGGGGATGCCGACGACCTCGACCGGGCGGCGGGGGGGGGGGGGGGGGGTCGTGCCCGCGGGGTGGCGGGCGCACGCCGCGACGGCCGCGAAGACGAGAAGGGACCACCGCCGCATCAGTCGACTCCGTGCATCAGGCGCTTGAGAAAGAACGATCCGCCGAGCAGGACCATGCCGATCACGGCCGCGATCCAGCCGATCGTGAAGAAGGTACTGGCATAGGTGTCGAGGCTGACCTTGAGGTTGGTCACCTCGCCGCCGACCGTCGCCACGCTCGCGACCTGCGCGATGATCCCGCCGATATACTGCGCGACCGAGATCGACAGGAACCACACCCCCATCATCATGCCGACGATCCGCGCGATCGACAGCTTGGTGATCATGCTGAGGCCGACCGGCGAGATGCACAGCTCGGCCATCGAGTGGATCAGGTACAGGCCGGCGAGCCACCATACCGCAACCTTGTAGCCGCCGTCGGCGAAGTGCGTCCCCCAGACGAGGAACAGGAAGCCCGCGCCGACCCCGACCAGCGCGATGCCGAACTTGACCGGGATGCCGGGCTCCATCCCCCGCCGCGCGAGCGCCGCCCACATCGCGGCGAAGACGGGGGCGAGAAGAACGATGAAGAAGGCGTTGAAGAATTGCGTCTGCCCGGCGGTGATGGTGAACAGGCCGAAGATCGACATGTCGGTGTTGCGGTCGGCGAACAGCGTCAGGCTCGACCCCGCCTGCTCGAACAGCGTCCAGAAGGTGACGTTGAAGACGATGAGGACCATCGCCGCGAGCATCATCTCGAATTCCTGGCGGCTCCCTGCGCGCCACGACCAGACGAGGATCGCCGGGACGCCGATGACGAAGGTCGCGAACAGCGCCTTGCCGAGGACCGGCAGCGCGACGAGGTAGGCCCCGATGCCGCTCCCCGCCGCCGCCGGGACCGCGCTCAGCGTGTTCGAGAACAGC
>CAXTQJ010000013.1:0-11314 GCA_964246245.1 uncultured Sphingomonadaceae bacterium | reverse complement strand
CAGCGAGCGCGGCGAGATAGATGAGCGTCGTCCGGTCGCGGCCGTCGCCGCCGACCGGAACCTCGCCGTAGCCCGCGAGCTTCCCGCCGTCGAACTGGATCAGCATGAAGGCGACGACCATTCCCGCCGCGGCGAGGCCAAACCCCGCCCACCAGCCGAAGGCGACGGCGAGGAACGGGCACAGGATCTGCGACCCCAGGCTGCCGAGGTTGATCCCCATATAGAAGATGGTGAAGCCGGCGTCGCGCCGCCGGTCGCCGGTGGCGTAGAGCGACCCGACCATGGTCGAGATGTTCGGCTTGAAGAAGCCGTTGCCGACGACGATCGCCGACAGCGCGAGGAGCATGACCGTCACGTACAGCGGCGAGCGGACCGCGTCGCCGACGAAGGCCCCCTTGGCCAGCGTCCGCGCCGTCGTCCCGTCGGGGCGGACGAGCGCGACCGAGCCGTCGTCGTTGCCCTTGATCCGCAGCCGCGCGCCGTGATCGACGACGAAGCGGACATCCTTGTCGCCCTCCGCCGCGATCGTCACGGGCCGCGTCGCGCCGTCGAAGGTCGCCGTCGGCGTCGCCGCCGGGCCGCCGAAGCACAGGACGAAATAGCCCGCCGCCATGACCAGCGCACCGAACTTGACCGCGCGCTTCGAGCCCAGGAAGCGGTCGGCGAGCAGGCCGCCGATGAACGGCGTCAGGTAGACCATGCTCATGTACGCGCCGTACATGCCGCCACCGATGCGGTCCTCGTAGACGAAGTGCTTGGTCAGGTAGAGGACGAGGAGCGCGCGCATCCCATAGAAGCCGAACCGCTCCCACAGCTCGGTCGAGAACAGCCGCGCGAGCTGCCGCGGATGGCCGAACCACGTCGGCGCAATGGGGGAAGCGGTGGCAGGAATGGTGGCCATGAAGCTCCCTTGGCCGCGCAGGCGGGCGGCGGCCGTTGGTCGGTCACACTAGCGGCGGCGAGGCGGGGGGCAAGGGGGCAGCCGTTAGCCCGTCTTGCTGCCGATGGAGAGCGAACCCACGTCTGCTTCGCCCATGATCAATCGGTCGTTCACGCCTGCAACTATCCGAAACCGGAGACTCGTTTAGGCAATACGAATGGCAGAAAGGACCGGAAGCGGAAGGTCCGCTTCCGGGCGAGCGACTATGCTAGGTTTCGGCGGGAAACCCAGATAGTCGTAAATCGATCCCGGGTGTTCGGCGCCGTAAAGGCGGAGCCGTTGTTTCCCAGTGGCCGGACACCACGATGATCGCCTTGGACCGCTCGGGAACTATCCCTGATATCGACTGGAGAAAGCGCTCCAATGTCGTCCAGACGCCTGTGAAATCAGGCATGAAGAAACACGGACCGCCGCCGTGGGGGATATGGAGGCTTGGCTGGCGGGCGGGCACTGTGGCTGGCGACAAACTCACTCTAGGCGCCGCATCTCCGTTCATGTGGTTCGGTCGTATCGCAGCGCCGCTAACTGAACACGACAGAAAAGCTACCGAGCGGCCCGTAGTCTGCATAAAAGATGTCGCCGGCCTTGGCGAAGATCGGCCGGGTGAACGATCCGCACATGATGACCTGGCCGGGCTCGAGTCCCGTGCCGTGCGCGCCCAGCTTGTTGGCGAGCCAGGCGATCGCCGTCGCCGGATGATTGAGCACACCAGCGGCGAGCCCGGTTTCCTCGACGATCCCGTTGCGCGACAGGATCGCGCCGACCCAGCGAAGATCGACATCGTCAGGCCGGACCGGCCTGCCGCCGACGATGAACCCGGCGCATGCGGCATTGTCGGAAATCGTGTCGAGCGCCTTCATCGGAGTCTTCGTTTCCGGATCGACGGGCTCGACGCGGAGGTCGATGATCTCAAGGGCCGGCGCGACATAGTCGGTCGCAGCGAGAACATCGAAGATCGAGATGTTCGGCCCCTTGAGCGGCTTAGACAGAACGAACGCCAGCTCCACCTCGACCAGCGGGTTGATGAAGCGCGCGGTCGGTATCGGTGTGCCGTCGGGGAAGGCCATGTCGTCGAGCAGCGCGCCGTAGTCGGGCTCGTCGATCTGGGAATTGACCTGCATCGCCCGCGAGGTGAGGCCGATCTTGCGTCCGACGATCGTCCGGCCTTCCGCGAGCTTTAGATCGAGCCACGCCTGCTGGATGGCGTAACCGTCATCCATGGTCATGCCGGGATTGGCGCGTGAGATCTGGCCGGTACGGACACGCGAGCGTTCCGCCTCGTGCAGCCGACGCGCGGTGTCGGTGATGATGTCAGAAGACAGTGCCATGTCTAGCGCTCTTCGTTTGAGGAGGGCGGTGCCGCAGCATCGATCAGCGCGCGGGTCTGACCGACGAGCGCGCGACCAGCGAGGATGAAGTTGAAGTCACCGACCAGGGTAATGAGGCGAAAACCGAGGCTGACCATCCGTCCGGCGAACGCCGGCGCGGCCGTGTGGATACCGGCGACGATACCATGCCGCGCCGCAGCCTCGCGGATGCGCGCATAGGCATCCAGCATGACGGGCTCATCCTTGTCGAAGCCCTGCGTCCCACCCAGCGCCAGCGACAGGTCGGACGGGCCGACATAGAGGCCGTCCAGACCCGGCGTTGCAGCGATCGCATCCACGGCCGCGAGGCCGTCTGCGGTCTCGATCATCGCGAACTTTAGGATCTGGTTGCTGGCATGGTGGCCATAGTCGAACCCGGCATAAATCATCGCCCGCGTGGCGCCCGAGCTGCGATTGCCGTGGGGCGGGTAGCGGCAAGCAGCGACAAATGCGGCGGCATCGTCGGCAGAGCTGACAAGAGGACAGATGATTCCCATCGCGCCGGCGTCGAGGGCCTGGCCGATCAGCGTCAGGTCATTGGCTGCAACCCGGACCATCGGGGTCAGGTCGGCTATCGATGCGCCCTGTAGCATGGCTACCATCTCTGCGTAGCCGACAATGCCGTGCTGCGCATCGATGGTGAGCGCATCCCAGCCGAGCGTCGCCATCGTCTCGGCCAGGAAGGCGCCGGGAAAGACTGACCAGCCATTCAACACAACGTTTCCAGCAGCGAGCCGCTGCCGCGCCTTGATGATCCGCATATCACACTCCCCAATGAGTACACTCAGTCTTTTCGCCTGGTGTGTAGCGCGACTTCTCCCTATCTAACACCCGACCGCCTGCCAACCATTAAACTGAGTACGCTCATTATTCTGTTGACGGCTCAGCATCGCCTGCTGTAGTTTCATGGCGAAAGGACGAGCCGACGATGGCAGCCAGCGCACTTTCCCGCCGCGACCAGAACAAGCTCGAAAAACGTGGCCGCATCATCGCGGCAGCACGGGCTTTTTTCGCGCAGAAGGGCTTCGACGCCGCGACGACACAGGAAATTGCTGATGCCGCAGGGGTCTCGGTCGGTACGGTGTTTCTCTACGCCAAGGCCAAGGACGATTTGCTGATCCTCGTCTTCCGCGAGGAGATGACGGCGGTCATTGAAAATGCGTATCGCGCCGCCAACCAGCATAAGGGCCTGCTCGACCAGCTGATCGCATTCTTCGACACCCAGGCTGCCTATCACGAGCGTGACCTGCCGCTGGCGCGGGCGCTGATGCGCAAGCTCGGCTATGTCGACAGCGTCGAGCAGCGCACCGCAGTCACCGAGCTGATGAGTAGTAACTACGCCAAGCTAGCAATACTGGTCGACCGCGCCAAGTTGGCGGGCGAAGTCCGCGCCGATACGCCGTTGCTGCTAGCCGCGCGGTCGATCTTCGCTTGTTACTACCTTCAGCTCGGCGGGCTGCTCAGCGGCTATATCGACCGCGAGCGGTTCGACCGGTTTCTTCGCGATCACTTCACGTTGCTGTTGAAGGGGCTTGGCAGCCGCTAGCCCGCACCGATCAGCCTTGTTCTAAATGTTGGACGCTCGAGCACGGGCGCCTTGGGGAGACGTCATGTCTGAAGCCAGCACGACCGTTGCCGGGGTCAAAGTCGCGACGGATCACTATATCGACGGCCGACGTGTCTCGTCGGCCGACCGTTTCCTTGACAGCTCACCGATCGACGGCAGTTCGCTCGGCGAGATCTCGGCGGGCGGTGCTGCCGAAGCGGAGATGGCAGTCGAGGCCGCCCGGCGCGCCTTCCCGGCCTGGGCCGCCCTGGGACCGGCGGGCCGCCTGCCGGTGCTTCAGCGCTTCGCTGCCGGTATCCTGGCGCGGAGCAAGGACTTGGCCGCAGTCGAGACGGTCGACAACGGCTCGCTGCTGAGTGGCAACGAACATCGCGTCGTCGCCCGCTCGGCGCTCAACATCTCGTACTTCGCCGAGCACGCGCTGACCTTGCGCGATCACCGCATCGACTCGCCCGAAGTGGTCAATCATGTCCGCTATGACCCTGCGGGGGTGGCGGTACTGGTAACGCCATGGAACGCGCCGCTGATGCTGTCGACGTGGAAAATCGGACCAGCGTTGGCGGCAGGCAATACCGCGATCGTCAAGCCGCCGGAGTGGGCGCCGCTGACCTGCTCGCTGCTTGCCGACATCGCTCATGAGGCAGGTGTACCGTCCGGTGTTCTGAACATCGTCCAGGGGCTGGGATCGCAAGCCGGATCGGTGCTGACGACACGCATGGATGTCGACCGGATCAGCTTCACTGGCTCGACCGCCACGGCGCGGGTGATCGGGGCCGCGGCGGCGAACAGCATCACGCCGGTCAGCTTTGAACTCGGCGGAAAGTCGCCGTTTATTGTCTACGCCGATGCCGACCTCGAGGCCGCCGCCCAGACCGTCGCCGGCCAGTATACGAACGCCGGACAGATCTGCCTCGCCGGGACCCGGCTGTTTGTCGAGGCGTCGATCGCGGAGCGGTTCATCGGCATGGTCCGTGCCGCGACCGAGAAGACCGTCGTCGGCGACCCACGGAACCCGGCGACGCGAGTCGGGCCGCTGATACATCCCGTGCATGCAGCGCGTGTCGCCGGCTTCGTCGACCGCGCCAAGGCAGACGGCCTTGACGTGCTGTGGGGCGGCGAGCGGCATGCTGCAGGCGAGCTGTACTTCCAGCCGACAATGTTGGCAGGCGCCGGTCCGGCTCACGAAATCTACCAGTCCGAGGTTTTCGGCCCAGTCCTGATCGTCGGCACCTTCACGTCCGACGACGAGGTCATCGAGGCCGCGAACTCCACCAAATACGGTCTTGCCGCCGTGCTGTTCACCGGCAGCGAGAGCCGCGCGAGGAAGATCGCAGAGGCGGTTGTTGCGGGGACGGTGTGGGTCAACTGCTTCTTCGTACGCGAGCTCGCAGCGCCGTTCGGCGGTGCACGCCACTCCGGCATCGGCCGCGAGGGCGGCACTTGGAGCTTCGACTTCTTCTGCAACATCAAGAATATCGCGATCCGCAAAGGATCGCTGGGCGGAGTGGCCTGAGATGAGCCAGATCACCGAGCTCGGTTATCTAAGCCTCGGCGTAAGACGTCTCGACCGGTGGAAGCAATTCTCCGCTGAGATCCTGGGACTGGAGGTCGTCGATGGCGACCGGCCAGGACGCGCGTTTCTGCGAATGGATTATTGGCATCACCGCGTCATTCTCGAGGAGAATGCAGCCGACGACCTGCTGTTGCTCGGCTTGCGGGTCGCGGGCCAGGACGAGTTCGGCGAGATGACGCAGCGGCTCGAGGCGGCAGGCGTCAAGGTCCGCATCGGCTCGTTCGATGAAGCCGGCGAGCGACACGTCCTCGAAGTCATGATGCTCGAGGACCCGAGCGGACACCGCATCGAAATCTTTCATGGCCCGCATGTCCTGGCCAACCGTCCATTCTATCCTGGGCGTCGGATGCACGGCGGCTTCAAGACCGGCGCAGGCGGCCTTGGCCACGCCATGCTCAGCAACGTCGCGGGCTACGATAAGACCTACGCCTTCTATCGGATGCTCGGCATGCGGGGCGGCGTTGAGTACCGCATACCAGTTCCCGGCCTGCCACGGCCGCACGACCTCGTGTTCATGCATTGCAACGACCGGGACCACACGCTGGCGTTCTGCCCGCCCGGCGCCAAGGCGATCAACCACCTGATGTTCGAGGTCGAGAGTTTTGATGACGTCGGTCTCGCCTACGAAGCGGTCAAGGAGGCCGGCATCCCGGTTGGAATCGAACCCGGCAGCCACGCCAACGACCGCATGTACTCGTTCTATTTCGTAAACCCGTCGGGGTTCATGTCCGAGATCGGCTGGGGCGCGCGCGCTGCTTCGCACCAGTCCGAGTTCTACCAGCGCGACACATTCGGTCATGCCGCCGTCGCAGGGGTAACCACCCCCGATATGCAGGTCGACCGCTCGCTCGCACCGGTCTGAGCCAAGCAGCAAGGAATCGATCATGTCCGTATTGACCGGCCCACGCGAGGAATGGCGGCGCATCCTCCACGAAGGAACGCCGCACTGGGTGCGCCCAGAGGACGACCGGCTGCGACTGGGCGATGGCCGCACGGTCGTCGAGGCCGACGCAGTCTACCTGCCGCCGTGCGACCCGACCAAAATAATCTGCATCCACCTCAACTATGAGTCGCGCCGCGTCGAATTCCAAGCACCGCCGCTGACCACGCCGACATATTTCCAGAAGCCCAACACGGCCCTCAATTCGCATCGGGGCAAGCTCAACCGGCCTGCTGACTGCCAGTATCTCAACTACGAGGGCGAGATCGCAGCGATCGTCGGTAAACCGATGCGCAACGTCGGCCGCGACGAGGTCTGGGACTATCTCGCCGGCTTCGCCGCCGCGAACGACGTCGGCGCGCAGGACTTCCGCGACACCGATGCTGGCTCAATGCTGCGCGTGAAGGGTCAGGATGGCTTCTGCCCGATCGGGCCCGGTATCGTGCGCGGCGTCGACATCCGCGAGCAGACGGTGCGCACCTACATCAACGGCAAAGTCGTTCAGGACGGCCCGGTCGCCGAGATGACCTTTGACATCCCGTACATTCTTGCCGACCTGTGCCGCCACATCACGCTGCTACCCGGCGACATCATTTTGACCGGCACGCCCGCCAACTCGCGGCCAATGCAGCCGGGCAACTTTGTCGAGGTCGAGGTCACCGGCGTCGGTCGGGTCGGGAACCTGGTCCAGGAGACACCGGCCCCCGCTCATCAAATCGGCCACCAGCCGACCAACAGCGAGCACGTCTGGCGTGTCGCGCTGGGCAAGTTCCCGCCGCGCGACGGCGCGCCCGCCAAGGCCTGAGCGCGAGCACGCGAAAAGCGGCCGGCGACGCACGGGGAAGGATCGGACGATGACGACT
Source organism: uncultured Sphingomonadaceae bacterium (assembly GCA_964246245.1). Lineage (GTDB taxonomy): Bacteria > Pseudomonadota > Alphaproteobacteria > Sphingomonadales > Sphingomonadaceae > Polymorphobacter_B. Next base: position 4,064 of record CAXTQJ010000013.1, on the reverse strand, counting down.
GCACTGCTCGAAGCCAACATTCTCGATCCGGGCATCTTTCCGGCGGAGAAGGGTCCGCCGCATGCACTGTTCGACGCGTGGCGTGTCGAGACACCTGTGCACTGGAACCCGCCGACGCCAGAATATGTCGTCGATATCCCAGGTTCTTCGATGGATAAGGGGTTCTGGGTGCTGACGCGCTACCAAGACGTCGTCGAGGTGTCGCGTGACCAGGAGCGCTTCAGTTCCTACGAAGGCGGCTCGGTCATCTGGGATCTCAACGAGACGTCACTGGAACAGCAGCGCTCCAACTTTATGAACATGCGGCCGCCCGAGCACACGGCAGTGAAGCGCGTTGTCTGGCCGGCGTTCGCAGCGAACGCCGTGCAGGACTTGCTACCGGAGATCGAGCGCCTCGCCGGCAATCTCGTCGACGCCGTCGCCGGCCAGGGCGAATGCGAGTTCGTCTTCGACGTCGCGTCGAAGCTGCCGGTCCATACCTTCAGCGAGTTGATGGGCATCCCGGACGGCATGAGAGCCCAAGTTGTGGACTTGGGCAATGCCATGGCCGATGTCGAGACCCGCTCACGGCATGTTGTCGATCCGCTCTATCAACTCTTCGCCCTCGCCGAGCAGGTTTCCGAGGACAAGACGCGGGCGCCCGACAGGTCGCTGATGAGCGTGCTGGTCCACGACAATTCGCTGGGCCTGACCCAGATGAACATCAATCAGCTTTTCATCGTCTTCGCCATCGCCGGCCACGAGACGACGCGCAGCACGGCCGCGCACTTCATGTACCTGATGCAGGCGCACCCCGATCAATACCGGCTGCTCCTCAGCGACATTGACGGTCATCTCGAAAATGCCATCGAAGAGGTGCTGCGCTTCACCACAACGACGACCAACTTCCGGCGGACAGCAACGGTCGATACCAAGGTCGGCGGCTATCCGGTCAAGCGCGGGGACAAAATATACCTCTCCTATGCCGCCGCCAATCGCGATCCAGCGGTGTTCGAAGACCCGCACGCGTTCGACATCACCCGCAAGAACGCCCGCAAACATATCGCCTTCGGAAGCGGGCCGCACGTCTGCATCGGCGCGCAGCTGGCGCGTGTCCAGCTGAAGGCCCTGCTCAGGCAGATCGTGACCCGTATCCCGGACTACCGCATCGCGGGCGAGCCCGAATGGCTGCGCTCGATCTGGTTCAACGCCATCACCCGTCTACCGATCGCGTTCTCACCTGAGGCGGGGGCGTGAAGATCGCAGTCGCCGGCGGCGGCATCGGCGGGCTTGCTGCCGCGCTCGCGCTGCATGCCGATGGTCATGACGTCAATGTCTTCGAGGCTGTCAAGGTGATTCAGCCGCTCGGTGTCGGCATCAATCTGTTGCCGCAAGCGGCGACCGTGCTCGCTGATCTCGGGCTTCTGAACAGGCTGCTGGCGCATGGTGTCGCGACCCGTGAACTGTCCTATTTCAACCGCTTCGGTCAGCACATCTGGACCGAGCCTCGTGGGCTGTTCGGTGGCTACGGCGCGCCGCAGGTGTCGCTGTCACGTGGCGCCCTGCAAATGACCCTGCTCGCAGCCGCTCGCGAACGTCTCGGCGCTAGCAAGATCGTCACCGGCAAGCGTCTGACAGCCTTCGCCACGCGCAGCGGCAGCACGACCGCGCATTTCGTCAATGCGGATGGACAGATGACGGACGTGGAGGCCGACATCCTGGTCTGCGCAGACGGTATTTACTCTGCAGCACGTCGACAAATGTATCCGGCCGAAGGACCGCCGGTCTACTCGGGCCGTATCCTGTGGCGCGCAACCACCGTCGCGCCGCCGTTCCTGTCGGGCGCAACGATGATCATGGCCGGACATGCCGACCAGAAGTTTGTCTGCTACCCGATCGAACCGGTCGGCCCCGACGGTATCCAGCGCATCAACTGGATCGCCGAGCTGCGCGTGCCGCTAATGCGTGCAAAAGAAGACTGGAACCGCGTCGGTAGGCTCGAAGACTTCCTGCCAGCATTCGAGGGCTGGTCGTTCGACTGGCTCGACATTCCGCACCTGATCCGCGACGCCGAACGGATCTACGAATACCCGATGGTTGATCGCGATCCGGTCGAGCGCTGGACCGTTGGGCGTGTGACGCTGCTGGGCGACGCCGCGCACGCGATGTATCCCATCGGCTCGAACGGGGCGAGCCAGGCAATCCTTGACGCGAGGGCCTTGGTACGGGCGCTGGCCACCCACGATCCGGACGCGGCCCTGCAAGTCTATGAAGCGGAGCGGCTGCCCGCAGCCGCAGCAATCGTCCGGGCCAATCGTGGCAACGGCCCCGAACAATGCATGCAACTGGCGCATGAGCGTACACCAAGCGGTTTCGACCGCGTCGAGGACGTCTTCATGCCCGGAGAACTCGAGGGCATAGCCCGGCGATACAAGCAGCTGACCGGTATGCAGTCCGCCGAGGACGCGCGACGATGATGCCTGCGCTGTCGCCGCTGATGTCCGTCGCAATCAGGGTGGGTGTGCCCGTGACCCTCAAGCCGGGTATCCCGGGGCGGCGATTCGTGCCGATTACCGGCGGCGACGTTACTGGCTCTCTGACTGGACAAGTCGTCGCTGGCGGCGGCGACTGGCAGACTATCATGCCAGATGGCACCATCGAGATCGCCGCGCACTATGTCCTCGATATTGCGGGGCACGGCCTGGTTGAGGTCCGCTCCGGCGGAGTGCGTCACGCTCCGCCCGCCATCATGGAAGCACTCGGACGCGGCGACGCCGTTGACCCGTCGCTCTATTATTTTCGCACCTCGATCCGGCTGGCGGCGAGCGCTCCGGATCTCCTCAGGTTAAGCCGTACGATCTACGTCGCCAGCGGTCGACGCGAGCACGGGCAGGTGCACCTCGACATCTTCGAGGTGCACTGATGGCGATGGCAATTGGCGAGGGTGATGTATGACATTGTGGCATCCGTCGCAGGTTGACCTCGATGCGATAAATGCAATCCAGGCGGACACCATGGCCTCACACCTCGGCATCGAGATAGTCGGATGTACCGACAACACCCTGACGGCCCGGATGCCCGTCGACCATCGTACGCTGCAGCCCCATGGTCGCCTGAACGGCGGTGCATCGATCGCACTCGCTGAGACCGTCGGCTCTGTGGCGGCCAATCTGACGCTCGACCCCACAGTCAGCATCGCGGTCGGCCTCGAGATTAATGGAAATCACGTCAGACCGGTCAACGGCGGCTATGTAACCGCAACGGCGATGCCGGAGGCGATCGGTCGAACGACCCAAATTTGGTCAATCCGCATTACCGACGGCGCAGACCGGCTGGTGTGCATCTCACGCTTTACACTAGCCGTAATTCCAGCGCCAAGCCGAGCATCGAATGCGCCGATGAAATGGTCTTGAGTGCGCGCCGGATCTCTCCCTTCGGGGACATTCGTACGTGCGGCGCCCCCACAACGGACAGCCCGAAACCGCCAGCATCGCATTTGCGCTAAGTGAATGACGGCGCTCCAAAGCAGCGAGGCCGCAGTCCACGCATCTTCGGCCGCGCACCGCGAACGGTTGACCTAGGAACCGCGGCTCCAGTCCGCTAACCACTGCCCATGTTCAACGACCGCTCGACCCCCCTCGCCCTCCTCCTCACCCGCCGCTCGGGGAAGCCGCGCGACATGGTCGCGCCGGGGCCGACGCCGGGGCAGATGGACGCGCTGCTCCGCGTCGCGGCACGCGTGCCCGATCACGGCAAGCTCGCGCCGTGGCGCTTCGTCACGATCGCTGCCGACCGCCGCGACGCCCTCGCCGACGTGCTGGTCGGTGCCTACCGCGCCGACCGTCCCGACGCACGCGACCGCGAGATCGACGAGGTCCGCGCCTTCGCCCATCAGGCGCCGGCGCTCGTCGTCGTGCTGTCGCGGGTCGATCCGCTGTCGAAAATCCCGCCGTGGGAGCAGGAACTGTCGGCCGGCGCGGCGTGCGGACTGCTCGTCGCGGCGGCGAGCGCAGCGGGCTTCGTCGCCGGCTGGCTGACCGGCTGGGCGGCCTACTCCGACCGCGTCGTCGCCGCGCTGGGGCGGC
>CAXTQJ010000012.1:25470-26305 GCA_964246245.1 uncultured Sphingomonadaceae bacterium | reverse complement strand
GAGCCCAGGCGCACGCCGAGCCCGAGCCGATGGCTCCCCCCGTCCGCCGCCTGATCGGTGACTATAACCTCGACCCGGCGTCCATCACCGGGACCGGTCTCGACGGCCGGCTGACCAAGGGCGACGTCCTGGCCGCGATCGAGGCGGGGACGGCGAAGACGATCGACGCGGCCAAGCCAGCCGTCGCCGACGCCGCGCCGGTCGCACCCGCGCGACGCGAGGAGCGGGTCCGCATGACGCGCCTGCGCCAGACGATCGCCCGGCGGCTCAAGGAGGCACAGAACACCGCCGCGATGCTGACGACGTTCAACGACGTCGACATGACCGCGGTGATGGCGGCGCGGACGCGCTACAAGGATCTGTTCGAGAAGAAGCACGGCGTCCGGCTCGGCTTCATGTCGTTCTTCGCCAAGGCGGTCGTGCTGGCGCTGCGCGACGTACCCGCGGTCAACGCGGCGATCGAGGGCGACGAGATCGTCTTCCGCGACTATGCCGACCTCGGCATCGCCGTGTCGTCGCCGGGCGGCCTCGTCGTGCCGGTTCTCAAGGACGCCGATAAGCTGAGTTTCGCCGCCATCGAGAAGGCGATCGGCGATTTCGGCCGCCGCGCGCGCGACGGCAAGCTGACCACCGCCGACATGCGGGGCGGCACCTTCACCATCACCAATGGCGGGGTCTTCGGCAGCCTGATGTCGACCCCGATCCTCAACACCCCGCAATCGGGGGTGCTCGGGATGCACCGCATCGAGGACCGCCCGGTCGTCCGCGCCGGGCAGGGCGTCGTCCGGCCGATGATGTATCTAGCGCGGCGCTAACAACACCCCCGCGTCGACCG
>CAXTQJ010000012.1:22894-25460 GCA_964246245.1 uncultured Sphingomonadaceae bacterium | reverse complement strand
ACGGGGGCACCTACGGCTCGCTGCTGAGCACGCCGATCCTCAACCCGCCGCAGAGCGGCATCCTGGGCATGCACAACATCGTGCAGCGTCCGGTGGCGGTGGACGGTCAGGTGGTCATCCGCCCGATGATGTATCTCGCGCTGAGCTACGACCACCGCCTCGTCGACGGTCGCGAGGCGGTGACCTTCCTCGTCGCGGTCAAGGAGGCGATCGAGGACCCGGCGCGGCTGCTGATCGATTTGTGAGGCGCAGCCGGTATCGTTAGAACAGGCGCGGCACGAGGAGCCGCCATGACCACGCAGCTACAGCTTGACGGCGAGGACGAGGCGGTTCTCGTCGATCTGGTTCACGATACCGGTCGCGACGCCATGTCGATCGTTCGCGACGCGTTACGAGAGGAGCGGGATCGGGTGGACCGCGAGCAGCGCGCGACCTTCCCGTTGGCGGAGCTGAAAGTTATTCTTGAACGGCTGAAGCCATCGCCGGGAGAGGCGACCTATATGGGTCATAGGGAGGGCGATGCTTGGCTTTACGACGAGAACGGACTGCCCCATTGATCGTCGACAGCAGCGCGCTCATCGCGATCATCGATGGTGAGCCTGAAGGGGACGCCTTCGCGCACGCCATCCTGATGGATGCCAGTCATGTTGGCGGCGACCTACGTCGAATGCGCTCTCGTGCTCGACGGTCGTCGGCGCACCGGACGCGATGATCGGCTCGACGCGATGATTGATTGGCTTGGCATCGCGCTCGTTCCGCTGAGCAGTCAGCAGGCGCGGTTGGCTCGCCGCGCTTTCAAATTCTTCGGCAGAGGCCGGCATGCGGCGGCGCTCAACTTCGGTGACTGCATGACATACGCGCTGGCCAAAGAACGCAATGACCGGTTGCTCTACAAGGGCAACGACTTCCTCAAGACGGATCTGGGTGACATCTGATGACCGACGACTTCGACGTGATCGTGATCGGTGCCGGACCCGGCGGCTACGTTGCCGCGATCCGTGCAGCGCAGCTCGGCCTGAGGACGGCGTGCGTCGAGAAGCGCGACCGGCTCGGCGGCACGTGCCTCAACGTCGGGTGCATTCCGTCGAAGTCACTGCTTCATGCGTCGGAATATTACGAGGAGGCGACGAGCGGCGAGCTGGCGAAGTTCGGCATCACCTTCGGCTCGGTCGACCTCGACCTCGGCGCGATGCTCGCCGAGAAGGACAAGGCGGTCCGCGAACTGACCGACGGTGTCGCCTTCCTGTTCAAGAAGAACAAGGTCGAATGGATCAAGGGCGCTGGGTCGTTCGTCGACGCGCACACCCTGCAGGTCGGCGAGCGGACGGTCACGGCGAAGAACTTCGTCATCGCGACGGGGTCGGAGGTCGCGGCTCTCCCCGGCATCGAACCCGACGGCGAGGTGCTCGTCACCTCGACCGAGGCGCTCGACCTGCCCGAGGTGCCGGAGCACCTCGTCGTCATCGGTGGCGGCTATATCGGGCTCGAGCTCGGCTCGGTGTGGCGGCGGCTGGGGGCGAAGGTGACGGTCGTCGAGTTCGCCGACCGCATCGTCCCCGCCCTCGACGGCGAAATCGGGGCCGCCTTCGCCAAACTGATGCAGAAGCAGGGCATCGTCCTCAAGACCGCGACCAAGGTGATCGAGGCGCGACGCGACGGCGACGGCGCGATCGTCGTCGTCGAACCGGCCGGGGGCGGCGCGCGCGAGGAGATCACCGCCGATGTCGTCCTGCTGTCGATCGGGCGCAAGCCGAACACCGCGGGGCTGAACATCGAGGCGACCGGACTGAAACTCGACGAGCGTGGTCGGGTACCGATCGGCGACGATTTCGCGACGCCGGTCGCCGGCCTCTGGGCGATCGGCGACGTCGTCACAGGGCCGATGCTCGCGCACAAGGCCGAGGACGAAGGCATCGCCGTCGCCGAGAACATCGCCGGGCTGACGGGGCTGGTCAATCACGCGGTCATCCCGTCGGTCGTCTATACCCACCCCGAGGTCGGTGCGGTCGGCAAGACCGAGGAGGAACTGAAGGCGGCGGGCATCGAGTACAAGGTCGGCAAGTTCCCGTTCAGCGCCAACAGCCGGGCCAAGGCCAACCGCGACACCGACGGCTTCGTCAAGGTGCTCGCCGACGCCGCGACCGACCGCGTCCTCGGCGTCCACATCCTCGGCAGCGAGGCCGGGACGATGATCGCCGAGGCCGCGCTGGCGATGGAGTTCGGTGCGTCGAGCGAGGACATCGCCTACACCTGCCACGCTCATCCGACGCACACCGAGGCGCTCAAGGAAGCGGCGATGGCGGTCCGGGGCAAGCCGATCCACGCCTAGTCGGAAGCCGGGTCGTCTCCCGTAGATCGGGTGACGACTAGGCATCCGGCCGAACAGCATAAACCGCTGTCCTACACGCCCTGTCGGCGTCAGACTCGCGGCATGACGCCGATTCTCGCCCCGCGCCTTCGCCTGCCACTCCGGCGGGGCGGCGGGCGGGGGAAGGTCGCCCCCCACGCGACGTCGCTTTCATCAACTTTGGAATTTTATTGCGCGCGACTCGGAGGGCGTCGCGCC
>CAXTQJ010000012.1:14688-22835 GCA_964246245.1 uncultured Sphingomonadaceae bacterium | reverse complement strand
GATCGGCCCCCCCCGGGGGCTAGGGGGCGCGCTAGGCGCGACGACGGGGCTTTCGGGCGAGCGGCATGGGCCACCAGGTCGACCGCCCCTCCGGCGCTTCGCGCCATCTCCCCGCGAGACGGGAAGGATCGGCTCAACGCTGGGCCTGGACCAGCTTGCCTTCGGCTTTCAGCACACTCGCCCCGTACGGTGTCTGCGCGGCGTAGTAAGCCGATACCGCCCCGATCTCGCGATCGGTCAGGGTCTTCGCGACGGCGACCATCGGGTTGTAGGCGAGCGAGTTGCCCCGGCCGCCGGCACGGAACAGCTTCATCTGGTTGACCAGATAATCCTCGTTCTGCCCGTTGAGCCGCGGATAGGCGCGGACGTCGGTGTCGGCCAGCGCGTGGCAGCCGGCGCACGCGCCGATGTGGCGCGCCTCGAGCCCCTTGAGCGCGATCTGCGCACCATAGGCGACGTCGGCGGCGGGGACGGCGAAGGTCGCCGCGGCCAGCGACTTGGCCTTGGGCTGGGCGGCGAAATACGTCGCCGCGCCGTCGACCTGCGCCGGCGACAGCTGGTCGGCGACGGTTTGCATATAGGCGCTCTGGCGCCGGCCCCTGGCGAATGCGGTCAGGCTCGCGCGGATATACTGCGGGCTGAGGATCGCGAGGTTGGGGAATGCCCCGACGGCACGGCCGGTGCCGGCGGCGCCGTGGCAGCGGGCGCAGGTCGCGAGCACGTCGCCGGTCTGGCCCCATTCGCCCGGCCCCGCCGCGGGCCAGTCGTAGTGGTTGACGTTACCCTGCGGGACGTCCGAATTGAAGCTGACGTAACGGTGCACGACCGGATCGCTGCCGAAATCGATACGCGGCAATTTGGCCGGGCCGGTACCGGTCTCGCCGAAGGCGACGCGGCGGTAGACGTCGTACTTGAGCTTGGGCAGCGTCTTGACGAAGCCGACCATCGACCAGATTTCGTCGTCGCGGACCTGCGTCGGCCACCCCGGCATCGCGCTGTATTTGACGCCGTGCTTGAGGATCCAGAAGATCGCCTTGTCGTCGTCCTGGACGATCTGCGCCGGCAGGTACGGCGGGCGCGGGGTCATCGCGAGCTGGATCGGGTTCTGGCCGAGCCCCGGCGTCCCGTGGCAGTTGGCACAGACGTTGGCATAGTGCGCCGCGCCGAGCGCTATGCGGTTCGGACTGTCGAGGTCTGCGGGTGGCCTGAGGTCGCTCGAATGGAACGCGACCGACCGCTTGAAGACGTAGTGAAGGAAGTCGGCCCATGTCTGCGGGTGCGGCGTCGTAGCGGCGAGGTTGAACACACCGCTGACGACGACGATCGTGGCGATGACCAGTCCAACCAACGCGGCGAAGACGAGCGGGCCGAGCCATTGGATGAGGCGGCGGGGAAAGACGTCGCGCAGCATGACTTCGGACCCTTCTCGCGCCGGAACGATTGGCCCGACAACCCGCGCTGCGCGGCTGGGTTCCGCGCGGCCGCCGGGTGCGGCGTCACGTCGGCGCGGGTCGAGGCCGACGGCCGGCTACGCGGTCGGATCGGCTGCGGGGCGGGCGATGTTGAGGCGGCGCATCTTCTCGACCAGCGTCGTCCGGCGCAGTCCGAGCAGCCGCGCCGACTCCGCCACGCCGAACGCCGTCCGGCCGAGCGCGTCGCGGATGTACGCTTGCTCGAAGTCGCTGAGCAGCGCCTTGAGGTCGACGACCTCCTCGGCGGCGACGAACGGCGGCGGCCGGCGGCGGTTCGGCATCGGCAGCGGGACGGCGGCGGTGTCGAGCCAGCGGTCGACGGCGCGCCGCTCGCCGTGAAGAAGAACGGCGCTGCGGGCGTCGTCGATCTCGATGCCGGGCAGGACGGCGGCGGCGCGAGCGACGAAGTTGCGCAGCTCGCGGACGTTGCCCGGCCACGCCTGGCGAACGAGATAGGTGAGCGCGCACGCGGTGAAGACCGGGCGCGGGCCGCGCTCGCCCTCGAGGTCGGCGAAATGATCGAGCAGCGCCGGAATATCGTCGCGTCGGCTAGCGAGCGGCGGCAGGTCGATCTCGACGACGGCGAGACGGTAGAACAGGTCGGCGCGGAAGCCTCCGGCGGCGATCGCCGTGTCGAGATCGCGGTTGGTCGCAGCGATGACGCGGACGTCGACCGGCAGCGCTGTCGCGCCGCCGACGCGCTCGATGCTGCGGGTTTCGAGGATGCGCAGGAGCTTGACCTGGAAATCGGCGGGCATGTCGCCGACCTCGTCGAGAAACAGCGTCCCGCCGTCGGCGAGCTCGAAGCGGCCGCGGCGGGTGTGGGCCGCGCCGGTGAAGGCCCCGGCCTCATGGCCGAAAATCTCGCTTTCGAGCAGGTCGCGCGGGACGGCGGCGCAGTTCATCGCGACGAACGGGCGCGCGGCGCGGGCGCCGCGCTGGTGGAGGAGCTGGGCGACCACCTCCTTGCCGCTGCCCGACGGGCCGGTGATGACGACCGACGCGTCGGAGTCGGCGAGGCGATCGATCAGGTCGCGTACCGCGACGATGGCGGCGCTCGTCCCGACCAGCGTGGCAAGACGCCGCGACGACACGCTGCCGGCTGCTCGCATTGCCCTATCCCCGACGCCGATGCAGTCGATTCTGCAACGACTTATACTTGGGCGACGACCATGGTTGCGACAGTGTGACTGTATCCGAAACGGTTGCTTAAGGACGATCGATCGAGCACTATAGATGGTGTCTTCGTGCTTTCAATACCAACTGTTAATGGATCGGAACGAACTATTACTTCAAGTCAAGGCTCGGTGCAGGCGGCCGTTACAGTAGGTTGGTCCGACCGACATCGCGAGGCCGTCGCGGCGGCGGGAGCGAGGGCAACCTTCCACGCCGACGGCGACCAGCTTGCCGCCGGGCTGGCGACCGACTGGGGCGTCGACCTCGTCATCGTCGACCTCGCGCTGATCACGCCGGCGCTCGCGCGCCGTCTCCGCCCCGACGGACCCCGCGTCCTCGCGTTCGGCGATCCGGCCAACGCGGGGGCGGCGCTCGCTGCCAACCTCGCCGACTTCCTGCCCGACGAGCCGACCGACGGCGAGCTGACCACGGCGATCCATGCGGCGCTGACCCCCGAGCCGGCGCTTGGTGTCGCCGACCTGTCCGACCGCTCGGTCGCGCGGCTTGGAGCGCTCGGCGCGCAGGCGGCACGCATCGCCGACGCCCTGTCGCGGCTCGACGCCGCTGCGAACGCCCCGCCGCCGCCGATCGACCTCGACCGGGTGCGCGCGGTAATCCGGGCGCGGCGCGCGCGCGACCGCTTCTTTCCGCCCGACATTTTCGGCGAGCCGGCGTGGGACATGCTCCTCGACCTCGCCTGTGCCGCGGTCGAGCGCCGCGACGTCGCGGTGTCGAGCCTGTGCATCGCCGCCGCCGTCCCGACGACGACCGCGCTCCGCTGGATCAGGAACCTGTGCGACCTCGGCCTGTTCGAGCGGCGCGACGACCCGGCCGATGCCAGGCGCGCGTTCATCAGCCTTGCCCCGGCGTCGATGACGGCGATCGCGCGCTATCTCGGCCAGACGGTACAGCCGTGGCTGTGAGGAAGGCGGCGACGTCGGCGGCGGACCGGCCAGGCGTCTCCTCCATCGGCAGGTGGCCGACGCCGTCGTAGATGATCGTCTTCGCCTGCGGGATGCCGCGCCGGAACCAGTCGACCGAGGCGACTGGGATCAGCCTGTCGTCGCGGCCCCATAGGATGAGGACCGGCATCGCCAGCCGCGCGAGGAGCGCGGGGTCGGGTTTCGGGTACGGCAGGCTGAAGCGCTCGAGCGTCGCGCGCCGGTCGCCGGGGTAGCGCAGCAGTTCCCAGTAGCGGTCGACCGTCGCCGGGGTGACGACCGACTGGACGGGGACCGTCTGGGGGAGCGAGCGTTCGATCAGGCTCCGCGGCAGGACGCCGCCGACGAGGTCGCGGATCACCGGCAGCCGCGCGATCTGGAACCCGAGCGGCCGGTCGCCGCCGCCGGGATAGGGCGCGCCGCTCGCATCGACGAGGATCAGCGCGCTGACCTTGTCGGAGTGCGCCGCCGCGTAGCGCCATGCGACGCCGCCGCCCATCGAATTGCCGGCGATCGCGAAGCGGTCGAGGTGCTCGGCCCGTGCGACCGCGTCGACAACGGCAAGGTAGGCGTCGGTGGAATAGCCGCGCGCCGGATCGGGCCCGGTCAGGCCGTGACCAGGGAAGTCGAAGCGGATGACGCGGAAGCGGTCTTTCAGCCGGTCGCTCCAGTCCTGCCAGTCGAGCAGCGATGCGTTCGACCCGTGGAGCAGCACGATGGCCGGCGCGTCGCGTGGGCCCTCGTCGCGGAGGTGGACAGTCAGGCCGGGGAGCACCTCGGCGAACCGCGACGGCGGACCGCCGTACTTCGCGCGCAGCGTCGCGACCGGCACGTCGGGAACGCGCAGCGCGAACCACGCCGCGACGAGCGCCGCGGCGAGCGCGACGACGACCCATGGCCAGCGACGGCTGCGCCTCACAGCCGGTCGAGCCGGATCGGCAGACCGTCCTTGGGCTTGGGGATCGGAAACATCTGGAAGTCGCAGGTATAGTCAGCCGGCACCGACACCCGATACTCGCTTAGCAACGTATAGAAGAAGCTCTTCATCTGCATATACGCGAAATGCAGCCCGATGCACATGTGCGCGCCGCCGCCGAACGGCACCCACGCGTATTTGTGCCGACCCTTCGAGCGGTTGTGACTGAACCGCGACGGATCGAAGACTTCCGGCTCGTCCCAGTATTCGGGCATCCGGTGGGTGTACATCGGATTGACCCCGACATGGGTCCCGCCCGGAATGCGGACGCCCTCGAATTCGAAGTCGCGGAGCGCGCGGCGCGGGATCGACGGGACCGGCGGGAACAGGCGCAGCGCCTCCTTGAACGCCCATTCGGTCTGCTCGAGGTCGCCGAGCCGCTCGAACGGCAGGTTCGGCCCCGCGTCGGCGCGGACCGCCATGATCTCGGTCCGCAGCCGGTCCTGCCACTCGGGGTACTTGGCGAGGTGATAGAGCGTGCTGGTCAGCGACGACGTCAGCGTGTCGTGCGCCGCCATCATCAGGAAGTTCATGTGGTCGATGATCGCCTGGTCGGAGAGCAGCTCGCCGTCGTCGTCGCGGACGTTGCAGAACTGGGTGAAGAAGTCGTCGCCCGCGGCTCCCCGTCGCTTGGGGATTTCGCGGGCGAAGAACTTCGACATGAACTTATGGCCCTTGACGCCGCGGCCCATCGCGGTGCCGGGCAGCGGTACGCGGACGATGCCGATCGACGCCGCGACCATCGCGACGAAGGCGCGGTTGATCGCGTCCGCCTCGGGCCCCCACGCGATGCCGAGGAACGACGTCGCGGCGAGGTCGAGGGTCAGCGCCTTGATCGCGGGGTAGAATTTGAACTCGGACCCGGTCGGCAGGGCGGCGATGCCGCGGGCGATGCCCTCGTTCAGCTGGCCGAGATAGTGCTTCATCGGCTCGGGCTTGAACGCCACCGACAGCGTCTTGCGATCGGCCCGGTGGTGGTCGAAGTCGAGCAGCATCAGCCCGCGCGGGAAGACGTTGCCGAGGATCGGCGTCCAGCCGAGTTCGCTCGAGAAATTCTTGTCCTTGTCGAACAGGACGAGTTCGTTGGCGTCGGGGCCGATCAGCCCGACGTTCCACCCGCCGAAGTTGTTGACCCGGTAGACGCGGCCAAAGCGCGCGACGTTGGCGGTGACGCCGGCGAGCGGGTCCTTGAGGAACTCGATCGTACGGAGGAGCGGCAGCGGGTGCGGCTTCATGCCGGGCAGGTGCTTGAGCTCGGCGAAGGTCGGGAGATGGAGATCGGCAGCGGAAACGAAGCTGCCGGATTTGACGGGCGCGTTCATCGGCGCAGCTCCTCGAAGTGCGGACCTGTCATACGCACTATTCCTGTGTCGCGCAATCCGCCGCCGCGTCGGCTGTGCCGAGTCGCCGCGCAATAAAATTCCAAAGTTGATGAAAGCGACGTCGCGTCCCCCCCGCGGTCACCCCCGATCCGGCCGGCCAGTGCGGCACGACGGGAGAAAAGGGCAAGATACGGGTCATCGGGCGAGGCTAGGCAGAATCGTGGCATGTAGGACAGCGGAATAATGGGGGTCAGAGCAGAAAGACACCCTCGATCACTTCGACGCAGCTGCCGCCGAGGACGACGCGGTCACCGTCGACGCGGCACGCGATATGGCCGCCGCGCGCGCTCGCCTGATAGGCGGTGAAGCTCGTCCGGCCGAGCCGGTCGGCCCAGTAGGGGCCGATGACGCAGTGCGCCGATCCGGTGACCGGATCTTCGCCGATCCCCGCCGCGTAGGCGAAGGCGCGGCTGACGACATTTGCCCCGCTCGCGTCGCCGGCCCCTGGCGCGGTCGCGATCAGGAGCAGGTCGGGCCCGGTGTCGAGCGCCGTCACCGCCGCCGCGTCGGGGCGGAGGGCGCGGACCGCCGCGGCATCGGCGAACACCGCGACGAGATAGTCGTCGTCGTACATCAACACGGCCGCCGGCACCGCGCCGAGCGCCGCCGCCGTCGCCGCGATCAGCGCCGCGTCGGTCACCGGCCGCGGGGCGCGCGCCGGCAGGTCGAGGGTGAGGCGCTCGCCGTCGCGCGCGACGGTCAGCACGCCGGCCCGGCGCGTCGCGAAGGTAACGTGATCGAGGCTGCGGTTCCGCGCCAGCGCCCACGCACCCGAGGCGAGCGTCGCGTGGCCGCACAGGGCGATCTCGGTCGCCGGCGCGAACCAGCGCAGGTCGTAATCGGCGACCCCGTCGCCGCGCGCGACGAGGTACGCGGTCTCGGCGAGGTTGTTCTCCGCCGCGATCGCCAGCAGCGTCGCGTCGTCGAGCCACGCATCGAGAACCATCACCGCCGCCGGATTGCCGGTAAACGGCCGGTCGGCGAAAGCGTCGACCTGGTGAAAGGGGATGCGCATGGCGGTCGTCCGTGGTTTCCGCGCGATGCGATGCGCCGAATATCGGCAGAATGCCAGCACCGGCCCCCTTGGCATCGCTTTTCGGCCGCGGGGTTACGCGCCCAGAACCTGCGGCCGGTCGTAGTGGCCGAGCGGATCAACGTGGATCAGGATCTCCGCGTCGGGGAACGCCTGCGCCACGTCGGCTTCGACCTCGTCGACGATCGCGTGCGCCGCGCCGACGGTCATGTCGGGGTCGAGCCAGACGTGGAACTGGATGAAATCGCACGTCCCGCTCGACCGCGTGCGGAGTTCGTGGACACCGTCGACCTGGGGGTGGCGCGCGACGACGTCGAGCAGGGTGCGCCGCCGGTCGTCGGGCCATTCCTTGTCCATCAGCATGTCGACCGCGGCCCTCGCGGCAGTCACCGCACCCCACGCGAGATAGGCGGCGATGACGACGCCGAACACCGCGTCGGCCCCGTGCAGCCCGGCCCAGACGTCGAGCCCGAGCGCGACGACGACGCCGAGGTTGAGAAGCAGGTCGGATTCATAGTGGACGCGGTCGGTGCCGATCGCGATCGACCGGGTCTGACGGACGACGTGGCGCTGGTAAGCGACGAGGACGAAGGTCAGGACGACGGCGGCGAGGCTGACGCCGACGCCGATGCCGGCGCGGTGGGGGATCGCCGGATTACCGAACTCGCCAATCGCGCGCCACGCGATCGCGACCGCCGAGCCCAGGATGACGAGGGTCTGCATCAGCGCGGCGATCGCCTCGGCCTTGCCGTGGCCGAAGCGGTGATCGTCGTCGGCCGGCTGCGCCGCAAGGTGGACGGCATACAGCGTGACGAGGCTCGACAGCAGGTCGAGCCCGGTGTCGGCCAAGCTTCCGAGCATCGCGACCGACCCCGTCGCGCGCGCGGCGAAGCCCTTGAGGAAGACGAGGATCGTCGCCGACGCGACCGACGCCAGCGCGGCGCGGCGGGTGAGGGTGGCGCGGTCGGCCTCGCTCACGGGAACAGCAGCCCTTCGCTCCACCCGTCGGCGGAGCGGGTGAACAGCGTTCGTTCGTGGTGGCGGAAGTCTCGGTCCTGCCAGAACTCGATCGCACGCGGCACGACGCGGAAGCCCGACCAGCGCGGCGGCCGCGCGACGGCGGCCCCGGCGAAGCGCGACTGGACCGCGGCGAAACGGGCGTCGAAC
>CAXTQJ010000012.1:11985-14678 GCA_964246245.1 uncultured Sphingomonadaceae bacterium | reverse complement strand
TGGAGGCGGTGGGGACGGTCAAGCCAGAATTCCAGCTCGTCCGGGGTGAGCAGGTACCCGGTCCAATGCGGCTGGCGTTCGACGTCACGCCCGGCATATCGGTTCTGCGCAGCGGCGTATCCAGCCAGAAAGGTCGCGCGCGAATCGAGCGGCCGCGACTGGTCCGACGCCCACGCGCCGAGCTGCGAGTCGCGCGCGCGACTGGCGAAATAGGCGTCGGCCTCGGCGTCGGCGACAAACTCGGCGCGGCCGTCGACGCGAACCTGGCGGCGCAGCGACTTCCAGTGGAAATCGAGATGGACGTTCGGGTTGGCGGCGATCTCGACGCCCTTGCGGCTGTCGAGATTGGTGTAGAAGACGAAGCCGCGCTTGTCCCATGCCTTCATCAGCACGACGCGAACCGACGGCCGGCCGTCGGGGCTCGCCGTCCCCAGTGCCATGGCGTTGGGGTCGTTGGGTTCACTCGCGGTCGCGGCGGCGAACCATTCGGCGAAGCGGGCGAAGGGATCGGTCACCGGCTCCGTCTAGGCGGCAGCGACGGCCCTGGCAATCGGGACCGCCGCCATCCGTCTAGCGGGGGTAATCGCTGCGGGCTTCGTCGCGGGTCGCGCGAATGCGGCCGTTGATCTCGTCGAGCCGCGCGCTGATGATCTGCTGATCGCGGGGCCCGAGATAGCCGTCGTAGTGGCGCATCGCCGACTGCTGGCGATTGACCGAGTCGAGGTCGCGGCGCGCGCGCCGCGCCTGGTCCTGGGTCATCTCGCCCCGATCGACCGAGTGGTTGATCCGCTCGGCGGTGCGGCCGATGCGGCCGCGGATGTCGCGCGGGTCGACGTTGCCGTAGTAGCCGCCGGGGCCGCCCGGGCCACCGGGATATGCGCCGGGGCCACCGGGATACGCGCCCGGGCCGCCCGGATACGGACCGCTGTTCGGATACGGCCGGTTGTCGGGATAGGCCTGCGCGACCGGCTGCGCGGTGACGTAGCCGCCGTCGGCGTAATAGGCCGGCGAGCCGGCGGCGACCCAATAGCCGTTGCGATCGCGGTAGCCGCGACTGGCGTCGGTCGCGATCCACCGGCCGTCGCGGTCGTAGTAGCCGGCGGGCGCGCCGGCGACCCAGCGACCGTCGCGGTCATAGAAGCCGGTCGCGGTTCCCGTCTCGACGCGGTTGCCGTGCCAGCGACCGCCGTGGTCGTAATAGCCATAGGCGTGAACGCAGTCCTCGGGTCCGCGCGCGACCTGATTGCCCACGACGCCGCCACCGACGCCGCCGAGGACGGCACCCAGCGCATTGCCGCCGATGACGCCACCGAGCACCGCGCCGATCCCGGCCCCGGCGACGGTGCCGACGGTGCGGTTGTCGCGCCGCTCCTGGCAGGTCTCCTGGGCGGTGGCGGTGGTGGCGAAGGTGGCGGCGGCGAGGCCGGCAATAATGAAGCGACGCATGAAGTTCCTCCAAGGTTTTCGATATGGACCCCCAACGATGTCACGATGAACCCCGTTCCATGAACGACAAGTTACGCGGCCATGCGCCACCTGCCTCTTTAGGCAATCGACGTCGCGCGACCCGACGGCGATTGGCGGCGGGCGGACATCGACCGTTCGCGAAAAGGGGGTGTCCGATGCGTCGATCGATGTTCGCTGCCGCCGCGATGGCGCTGCTGGCCGCAGCCGGGCCCGCCGCCGCGTACAGCACCCGCTACGAGGTGCGGCACTATCCGGCGGCGTTCACCCGCACGGTGAACCAAGCCCTCGGCACCAACGTCGAAAGCTATCCCGACGGCAGCGTCACGCTCGGCTACGGGACGACGCCGGCGCCGTCGCTGTCGGTCGTCGCGACGGAGACCGGCACCGTCGGCTTCGACATCGACTCGTCGTACGAGTTCGCCGTAGCGCTCAAGCCGCTCACCGCGGCGGCGCAGGCGCAGTTCATCGAGCTGGGGCAGCACCCGACCCACGCGAAGATCGGCGAGGCGACCGGGCTGATCATGCTGACCGCGCCGAAGGTGTCCGGCACCCGGCTGACCGCCGACGTGTCGCAGCCGGCGGGGACCGGCTTCGACGTCGGCTGCCAGGACGGGATCGGGTGCACGACGACGCACTATCACACTGCGCTGTTTCTCGACGCCGATGCCGACAACCCGTATCACTGCCTGACCGCGTCGTGCCCGCCGGTGGCCCCGGGGACGGCGATCACCCTGCGCTATTCGATGACCGCCCACGTCCAGGTTTACGGCGGGCCCGGCTCGACCGCCTCGCTGCTGATCGATCCGGTGATCACGCTCGATCCGGACTTCCTGCACGATAATGGCCTGACCGTACGCGACTTTGCGATCACCCCCGAAGCCGGCTTCGGCAACAGTGGCGGCACCGGTGCGGTCCCCGAGCCGGTGATCTGGGGAATGATGCTCGCCGGGTTCGGCATCATCGGCAGCGCGCTGCGCTGTCGCCGGGCCGCCGTCGTCGCCTGAGGACTTGCCGCCGGTAGCCTGTGCCCTATCTACGGTCGTGTTGCCTATCGGCAACAATGGACAGTGAACAGCGGCTGTGGTGAGCGGCGGGCATGGCGAAGGACCTCTACGCGACCCTCGGCGTCCCCCCCGGCCCGACCCCCGCCCACAAAAACAAGGCGTATCCCAACCTAGCCAAGGCCAACCAACCCGCCACCCAATCCCGCGACCCGGCCGCCCGCC
>CAXTQJ010000012.1:578-11975 GCA_964246245.1 uncultured Sphingomonadaceae bacterium | reverse complement strand
GCCCAAGGCCCAGCCGGGGTTCGATCCGCGCGGCTTCGGCGGCGGCGGCGGCTTCAACCCCGGGCCTGGCGGCTTTTCGGGCTTCGGCGGCGGTGCCGGCGGCGCCCGCTTTGACGCGGGCGGCGACGTCGGCGACCTGTTCGGCGAGCTGTTCGGCGGCCGCACCGGCGGCTCGCCGTTCGGCGCGGACCCGCGCCGAGGCTTCGGCACCCGGGCCGCGCCGCCGAAGGGCAGTGACGTCGCCTACCGGCTGAGCGTGCCCTTCGAGGACGCCGCGCTCCTCAAGCCGCAGCGCATCGCGCTCCAGAACGGCAAGACGCTCGATCTCAAGCTCCCCGCGGGGTTCGAGCCCGGCCGGCAGGTGCGCCTCGGCGGGCAGGGCGAGGCCGGACCCGGTGGAGCCGGCGACGCGCTCGTCACGCTCGACATCGCGACCCACCGCTTCATGCGTCGCGACGGCGACGACATCCGCCTCGACCTGCCCGTCCGTCTCGGCGAGGCGGTGCTCGGGGCGAAGGTCAAGGTGCCGACGCCGGACGGGCCGGTGATGCTCGGCGTTCCCGTCGGCTCGACTTCGGGGCGGACGCTGCGCCTGCGCGGCCGCGGCTTCACCCGCGCCGACGGGACGCGCGGTGACCTGCTCGCGACGGTCGAGGTCGACCTGCCCGCCGACGACGCGGAGCTTCGCGCCTTTGCCGAGCGTTGGGCCGGCGACGCGACCCGCAACCCGCGGAGCGCGCTCGGCGTCGATTGACCGGTCAGCGGGCAGGGGAGCACGATGCGGGCACCGGCGTTCCTCACCGCGCTGATGGCGACTTACCCCTGGCGCGTTGTCGCGCGCGTCGTCGGCCATACCTGGGCCGACGGCTTCGTCCTCGCCGGCAACCTCGCCTATCTGTCGCTGCTGACGCTGTTCCCGTTCTTCATCGTCGTCGCGACCGTCGCCGGGGCGCTCGGCCGGACCGCCGACGGCGTCCACGCGATCGCGGTGTTCATGCACACCGTTCCCGCCGACGTCGGCAACCTCGTCACCAAGCCGATCACCGAAGTCATCGCCGCGCGGTCGCAGAAGGGGCTGCTGACGCTCGGCATCGTCGTCACGCTGTGGACGGTCAGCGGCTTCATCGAGACGATCCGCGAGATCGTCCGCCGCGCCTATGGCACGACCTCGTCGCGCCCGGTGTGGGAGTATCGCGTCGGCGCGATGCTGCTGATCGTCGGCGCCGTCGCGCTGATGCTCGTCGCGTTCGCCGTCCAGGTGATGATGACGGCGATCGAGCAGTTCGTCGTCCACCTGCTGCCGATCCGCGCCGACCTGCTCGGCGCGGTCGGGCTCGGCCGGATCGCGCCGGCGGCGGCGTTGTTCGTCGCGCTGTGGGGCATCTTCTATGTCCTGACCCCGAAGAAGATTCGCGAGGGCAGATGCCCGACGTGGCCGGGGCCGCTGCTGATCACCGCCGTGTGGATCGGGACGACGATGCTGCTGCCGTGGGTGCTCGGCCTGTTCGGCGGGTACAACCTGACCTACGGCAGCCTCGCCGGGGTCATCGTCGCGCTGCTGTTCTTCTATATCATCGGATTGGGGCTGGTCGTCGGCGCGCAGCTCAACGCGGCGCTGGCGGTCGTGCCGAAACTGGGCCAGAACGCGGCGACAGTCGACGTAGGGGTGTAGATGCCGGGATTGATGGCGGGGAAGCGCGGCCTGATCATGGGGGTCGCCAATGACCGCAGCCTCGCGTGGGGGATCGCGCAGGCGGTCGCGCGCGAAGGCGGCGAGATCGCCTTCAGCTATCAGGGCGAGGCGCTGGAGAAGCGCGTCCGGCCGCTCGCCGCGAGCCTTGGCCCGGGCGGCGACGGGGCGAACGGTCCGTTCCTGATCGAATGCGACGTGGCCGATACCGCGTCGCTCGACGCGTGCTTCGCCGATCTGAAAACGAAGTGGGCGACGATCGACTTCCTCGTCCACGCGATCGGCTTCTCCGACAAGAACGAGCTGCGCGGCCGCTACGTCGACACCAGCGCCGACAACTTCGCGCAGACGATGAACATCAGCGTGTTCAGCTTCACCGCCGTGGCGCAGCGCGCACTGGCGCTGATGCCCGACGGCGGCGCGCTGTTGACGCTCAGCTATTACGGGGCCGAGAAGGTCATCCCGCACTATAACGTCATGGGGGTGGCGAAGGCGGCGCTCGAGACGAGCGTCCGCTACCTCGCGATGGACCTCGGCCCCGACAGGGTCCGGGTCAACGCGATCAGCGCCGGACCGATCAAGACGCTCGCCGCGTCGGGCATCGGCGACTTCCGCTACATCCTGAAATGGAACGAATATAATTCGCCGCTGCGCCGCAACGTGACGATCGACGACGTCGGCGGGGCCGGCGTCTATCTCCTCAGCGACCTTGCGAGCGGGGTGACGGGCGAGGTCCACCACGTCGACGCGGGGTACAACGTGATCGGGATGAAGGCGGAGGATGCGCCGGATATCAGCGTGGCGTGATTCGCCCTCTCCCACTTGGGGAGACGGAGGGGCCCATGCTCTTGCGCGTGGGAGGGTGAGGGTTTGGAATGTCGACGTGCTGACGAATGTGTGCGGAGTGATCGCGACGATTGACGCGGCGTTGGCCTCACCCTCCCACGGGCAAGAGCGCGCGGGCCCCTCCCTCGCCCCGAACGGGAGAGGGGAAGGCAACGCCGCGTGACCTACAACACTTTCGGCCACGTCTTCCGCTTCACCACCTGGGGTGAGAGCCACGGACCTGCGATCGGGGTCGTCGTCGACGGGTGCCCGCCGGGGCTGACACTGGGCGAGGCCGACGTCCAGCCGTGGCTCGACCGGCGGCGGCCGGGACAATCGCGCTTCACGACACAGCGGCGCGAGCCCGATGCGGTGCGCATCCTGTCCGGCGTGTACGACGGCCGCACCACCGGCACCCCGATCCACCTGATGATCGACAACGTCGATCAACGGTCGAAGGACTATGGCGATATCGCGCAGGCCTATCGCCCCGGCCATGCCGACTACGCCTACGACGCGAAATACGGCGTCCGCGATCCCCGCGGTGGCGGACGGTCGTCGGCGCGCGAGACGGCGAGCCGCGTCGCCGCCGGTGCCGTCGCCCGGCGGGTCATCCCCGAGGTCGGCATCCGCGCCTGCCTCGTCGAACTCGGCGGCGACGCGATCGACCGCGCCGCGTTCGAGGACGGCACGATCGACCGCAATCCGTTCTTCTGTCCGGACCCTGCCGCCGCGGTGCGGTGGGAAGCCGCACTCGACGCCGCACGCAGGGCCGGATCGTCGCTCGGTGCGGTCGTCGAGTGCGTCGCGACCGGCGTGCCGGCGGGGTGGGGCTCGCCGCTCTACGCCAAGCTCGACGCGATGCTGGCGAGTGCGATGATGTCGATCAACGCGGTCAAGGGTGTCGAGATCGGCGACGGCTTCGCCGCGGCGCGCCTGCGCGGCGAAGAAAACGCCGACGCGATGTCGCCCGGGCCCGACGGCCGGCCGGTGTTCGCGTCGAATCACGCCGGCGGCACGGCGGGCGGCATCTCGACCGGGCAGCCGGTCGTCGTCCGTCTCGCGCTCAAGCCGACAAGTTCGATCCTGACGCCGGTGCCGACGATCACCATCGCCGGCGAGGCGACCGAGATCGTCACCGAGGGACGCCACGACCCGTGTGTCGGCATCCGCGCCGCGCCGGTCGCCGAGGCGATGATGGCGCTCGTCCTCGCCGACGCACGGCTGATGCACCGGGCGCAGACCGGGCTTTGATCGCCGCGGCCGCCGGCTATATCAGTCGGCTAACACACTTGGGAGACCGAGCGTGGAGATCGATCGTTATTCCGCACGCGAGGTCGGGCCGCCGGTGGCGGCGACGCTGATCACCTACGTCGTGTGGTTCTTCCTCGGCACCTCGGCGGCCATCGCTTTCTGACCGGTCGCGTCGGCAGCGGGGCGGTCATGCTCGGCCTCCATCTTCTCGGCTGGCTGACGTGGTGGTTTGGCCTCGGCATCGTCATCTGGGGCGTCGTCGGTTCGTGGTGGCTGATCGACGCGCTGCTGATCCCGGGATGGCTGCGTCGTTAACCATCAACCGGTTCAAAGTGTCGGAAATCTTTACATTCAGCGACCGCACACTCAGGCCGGACTCAACGTAATCAATGACTTAAAAACTTTGGAACGCTTGGCGCGGTTATTGCTTATTACCGGAAATTGCGAGTGTAGGTCGCCACATCACGCCAAGGGGTTGTCCATGTTGCGAATTATGTTTGCCGCCGTTGTCCTCGGCGCGACGCCTGTCATGGCGGCGACGACGCTCGATTTCGAGGCTTATGCCGGGCTTCCGGATTACGAAAATCAGATCGAGACGACGTACGACGGCTTCAATTTCGGCAACTTCTACGCGCTCGACACGTCGCGTTTCCCCTTGGCTTCGGGCTATCTCCAAGCGGCCACCAGCGGCAAGGTGGTCGCGTATAACGGCGATGGGCGGAAGACGTCGGCGATCTCGGCGACCGTCCCCTTCAGCCTGACGAGCGCTTACCTGACCGCGGCGTGGAACGACGGGCTGACCATTACCGTCACCGGTTCGCTTCTCGCTACGACGGTCTTCACCAAGGAGATCGTCGTCAACACGAGCGGGCCGGTCTTCGCCGTGTTCAATTCCGATCTCATCGACACCATCTCCTTCACCTCGGCGGGCGGGACAGAAAACCCGGCCTATTACCAGAGCGGCCGTGGGACACAGTTTGCGATCGACGATTTGACGATCGACGGTCTCGCCAGCGGCGGCTCGGGCAACTCGGTTCCCGAGCCGGCGAGCTGGGCGATGATGGTCGCCGGCTTTGGTCTGATCGGTGCTTTCCGTCGGCGATCGCTTCGTATCGCCTGACCGCGCTCAGTCGCGGAACGGATCGCGGACGAGGATGGTGTCGTCGCGCTCGGGCGAGGTCGAGACCAGCGCGACCGGGCAGTGGGTCAGTTCCTCGATCCGGCGGATATATTTGATCGCCTGCGCCGGCAGGTCGCTCCAGCTCCGCGCCCCCATCGTCGACTCGCTCCATCCGTCGAAGCGTTCGTAGACGGGGGTCACCGCGGCCTGGTCGGCGGCATGGGCCGGGAAATGGTCGAGCACCGCGTCGCCGAGGCGATAGCCGGTGCAGATCATCAGCTCGTCGAGCCCGTCGAGGACGTCGAGCTTGGTCAGCGCCATGCCGTCGACGCCGCTGACTTGCGCCGCCTGCCGGACCAGCACGGCGTCGAACCAGCCGCACCGCCGCTTGCGCCCGGTGACGGTGCCAAATTCGCGGCCGCGCTCGCCGAGCCGCTGGCCGACCGCGTCGTCGAGTTCGGTCGGAAACGGCCCGCCGCCGACGCGCGTCGTGTACGCCTTGACGATGCCCAGCACGTAGCCGATCGCGCCCGGTCCCATGCCGCTCCCCGCCGCCGCGGTGCCGGCGACGACGTTCGACGAGGTGACGAACGGGTAGGTGCCGTGGTCGACGTCGAGGAGCACCCCCTGTGCGCCTTCGAACAGGATGCGCTTCCCCGCGCGACGCGCGTCGCCGAGGCTCGCCCACACCGGTGCGGCGAACGGCAGGACGAACGGCGCGATCTCGGCAAGGCTCGCGACGAGCGCGGCGCGGTCGACCGGCGGCACACCGAAGCCGGTGCGGAGCGCATTGTGGTGCGCGAGCAGCCGGTCGAGCTGCGGCCCGATGTCGCCCAGGTGCGCGAGGTCGGCGACGCGGAGTGCGCGCCGCCCGGCCTTGTCCTCGTACGCCGGGCCGATGCCGCGCCGCGTCGTGCCGATCTTGCCGGCGCCGCTGGCATCCTCGCGCAGGCCGTCGAGTTCGGAATGAAGCGGCAGGATCAGCGGGCACAGCTCGCTGACCTGGAGGGTGTCCGGCGTGATCGCGACGCCCTGACCGCGCAGCTTCGCGACCTCGGCCTGGAAATGCCACGGGTCGAACACGACGCCGTTGCCGATGACCGACAGCGCCCCGCGGACGATGCCCGACGGCAGCAGGCTGAGCTTGTATGTCTGGTCGCCGACGACGAGGGTATGCCCGGCGTTGTGGCCGCCCTGGAAGCGGACGACGACGTCGGCGCGCGCGGCGAGCCAGTCGACGATCTTGCCCTTGCCCTCGTCGCCCCACTGCGCGCCGATGACGACGACGTTGGCCATGCTTGTCTCCCTAGCGCCGGAGCGTCGCGACGTCGACGCAGGCGACCCCGGCCGATGCCGGCAGCCGCGAATAGAGCCCGCTGAGTTCGAGCGCCGCCGCCGAGCTTGGATTGGCTGCCTTGATGGCGATGAATGCGGTGATGACGGTCGCGATCGCCGCCTGCCGCGCGTGATCGGCCTCGGCGGCGATCGGCACCTCGTCGGGCGTCAGCGCGCGGCCGAGCCGATCGCGTGCGAAGGCGACGGCGACGGTCAGCGGCGGTGCCCCCGCCGGCAGGCAGGTGAACAATAGCCGGTCGCCGCCCTGGATCGTCCCGACGTCGCGGCACGTCGCGGTCCACGCCGTACCGGGGACCGGAGCCGCGCTCGCCGCCGCCGCGGCGGTCAGGACCAGCGCCGCGAAGGCCAAAATGCGGAGGTCAACCATCGGTCGCGATCGGCCGCGGCGCGTCGCCGTCCCAATAGTGGCTGCACGCGCGCTCGGGATCGTCGGCCGCGAGCGCGGCGACGGTCGTCCAGCCGTCGGCGCGCAGACGTGTGCCGACGGCACGCGGCGTTCCGGCCGGCAGCGCGATGCGGCGGCGGGTCGCCAGCCCGAGACCGGCGTCGACCAGCCCGTCGAGATAGAGCGAGAAGCCGACCGCGGGCTCGGTCGCGCCGTCGGGATGGACGACGCTGTACGCGCCGCCGCGGCCGATCTCGCCGCGCACGCCGGCCGCGAACACGGTGAAGCCGATCCAGCGCTGATAGTCGAAGCCGTGGCGCTCGGTCGGGTCGAGGGTGACGGCGATCTCGCCGCCGGTCGCCTCGACCAGCGCCGCGACGACGGCGGCGGTGTCGGCGACGCGTGCGGCCAGCGCCGGCGGCAGGTTCAGGCGCTCGAGCGCGGCGAGCGCGTCGGCGGCGGGGCCGGCGGCGGCGATCAACGGCGCATAGACCGACGCCCCTGCGGCGGCGAGGCCGGCCGAATCCTTCGCGTCGAGCAGCGCCTCGACCGTCGCGAGACCGGCGATCGGCGCGGGGCCGGCCCAGTGCGCCGCGAGGTCGGCGACGAAGCTCGGCAGTGTCAGGTCGACGGTCACCCTGGCGACGCCGGCCGCGCGCAGGCCATCGACCGCGAGCGTCGCGACCTCGACGCCGGCGGCGCCCGAGTCGCGGCCGCTCAGCTCGGCTCCCACCTGGAGCATCTCGCGCTCGGGGCGGAGCTGGCTGCCCTTCACCCGCACCACCGGCCCGCCGTAGCCGAGGCGGAGCGGGCGAGGGACGTGGGCGAGGCGCGTCGCGGCGATCCGCCCGACCTGCCCGGTGAGATCGGGCCGGAGGGCGAGGCTGTGCCGGGACACCGGGTCGACGAAGCGGAGCAGCTCCTGCCGGCCGGTCGCGGCGAGCCGACCGATCAGGCCGTCCTCGTACTCGATCAGCGGCGGCTGGACGCGGTCGTAGCCGTGGCTTGCGACATGGTCGAGGAGGGTGCGTAGCAGCGTGGCGGCGGCCTCCGCCTGCGGCGGCAGCCGGTCGCGAAGGCCCTCCGGGAGGAGGCCGGCGGTGATGGGCGTCACCATGCTTCCCTTCCCTGAAGGAGAGGGGGAGCAGGCGAAAACGGCACCGCGCTCAAAGTCACTTCAAGCAAAGCTCAGCGCCTTTACCTGCCGCACCCCCGGCAGCGCCTTGATCGCGCCCAGCACCTCGGCGGGGATCACTTCGTCGACCGACAGCAGCAACACCGCCTCGGCACGCGACTCGCGCCGGCCGAGGTGGAACGTCCCGATGTTGACGTTCGCCGCGCCCAGCGTCGAGCCGAGGCGGCCGATGAAACCGGGGCGGTCCTCGTTGACGATGAACAGCATCGGGCCGTGGAGGTCGGCCTCGACGCGGATGCCGCCGATCTCGACCAGCCGCGCGGCCGCGTTGCCGAACAGGGTGCCGGCGACGCTGCGCTCGCCGTCGGGGGTGCGGACGGCGACGCGGAGGAGGGTGTGATAGTCGGTCTCGCGCTCGTGGCGGACCTCGGCGACGGCGATGTCGCGTTCGCGCGCGAGGAACGGGGCATTGACCATGTTGACCGTGTCGGAATGCACCCGCATCAGCCCGGCGAGGACGGCGGCGGTGATCGGCTTGAGGTTGAGTTCCGCCGCCGCCCCCTCGACCTCGACGGTCACGCCGCTGATGCCGTCGCTGGCGAGCTGGCCGATCAGCGAGCCGAGCTGCTCGGCGAGCGCCATGTACGGCCGCAGCCGCGGGGCCTCCTCGGCCGACAGCGACGGGACGTTGAGCGCGTTGGTCACGCCGCCGGTCAGGAGGAAGTCGCTCATCTGCTCGGCGACCTGGATCGCGACGTTGACCTGCGCCTCGTCGGTCGACGCGCCGAGGTGCGGCGTCGAGATGAAGTTCGGCGTGCCGAACAGCGGCGACTCCTTCGCCGGCTCCTTGGCGAAGACGTCGAGCGCGGCGCCGGCGATGTGGCCGCTGTCGAGACCGGCTTTCAGCGCCGCCTCGTCGATCAGCCCGCCGCGGGCGCAGTTGACGATGCGCACCCCCGGCTTGGTCTTCGCCAGCGCATCCGCCGACAGGATGTTGCGCGTGCTGTCGGTCAGCGGGGTGTGCAGCGTGATGATGTCGGCGCGGGCGAGGAGGTCGTCGAGGGTCACCTTCTCGATGCCGAGGTCCTGCGCGCGCTCGGGGGTCAGGAAAGGGTCGAAGGCGATGACCTTCATCCGCAGGCCGAGCGCGCGGTCGGCGACGATCGAGCCGATGTTGCCCGCGCCGATGAGGCCGAGAACCTTGGCGGTCAGCTCGACCCCCATGAAGCGGTTCTTCTCCCACTTGCCCGCCTGGGTCGACGCGTCGGCCTCGGGGAGCTGGCGGGCGAGCGCGAACATTAGCGCGATCGCGTGCTCGGCGGTGGTGATCGAGTTGCCGAACGGGGTGTTCATCACCACGACGCCCCTGGCCGATGCCGCCGGGATGTCGATGTTGTCGACCCCGATCCCGGCGCGGCCGATGACCTTGAGGTTGGCCGCGGCGGCGAAGACCTCCTTCGTCGCCTTGGTCGTCGAACGGACCGCGACGCCGTCGTAATCGCCGACGATCTTGATCAGCTCGTCCTTCGACAGGCCGGTGATCTCGTCGACCTCGACCCCGCGGGCGCGGAAGATCTCGGCGGCTTTCGGCGACATTTCGTCGGCGATGAGGACCTTGGGCATTTCGGTTCCCTTTATCTGCTTCTGTCATCCCCGCGAAAGCGGCGACCCTATTTCCTGCCGCCTGTGCTTAATAGGAATTGGCCACCGCTTGCGCGCGTCGGGAGATAGGTTCCCGCTTTCGCGGGGATGACAAGGATGGTCAGACGTTCGTGACCTGCGCATACGCCCACTCAAGCCACGGCCCGAGCACCTGGACGTCCGCCGTGTCGACCGTCGCGCCGCACCACACCCGCAGCCCCGGCGGAGCGTCGCGGTAGCCGCCGATGTCGAACGCCACGCCCTCGCTCTCGAGGAGTGCCGCGATCTTCTTCGGGACGTCCGCGGCGGCGCCGGGCAGGATCAGGCAGACGCTGGTGTTCGACCGGCTGGCCGGGTCCTTGGCGAGGTGGTCGACCCACGGCGTCGCCGCCACCCAGCGGTCGAGCGCCGCCGCATTGCCGTCGGCGCGGGCGTAGAGTTCCTGCAACCCGCCGATGTTCTTCGCCCACGTCAGCGCGTCGATGTAATCCTCGACCGCGAGCATCGACGGCGTGTTGATCGTCTCGCCGGCGAAGATGCCTTCGATCAGCTTGCCCTTCGACGTCAGGCGGAAAATCTTCGGCAGCGGCCGGTCGGGGACAAAGCTCTCCAGCCGCTCGACCGCGCGCGGGCCCAGGATGAGGACGCCGTGGCCGCCCTCCCCGCCGAGCACCTTCTGCCAGCTGTAGGTGACGACGTCGAGCTTGGCCCACGGCAGCTCCTGCGCGAAGACCGCGCTGGTCGCGTCGCACAGCGTCAGCCCCTCGCGCTCGTCCCTGATCCACTCGCCGTTCGGTACCCGGACCCCCGACGTCGTGCCGTTCCACGTGAAGCACACGTCGTGGTCCTGCCGGACGCGGGTCAGGTCGGGCAGGTCTCCGTACGGCGCCGTGAC
This sequence comes from uncultured Sphingomonadaceae bacterium, assembly GCA_964246245.1. Taxonomy (GTDB): domain Bacteria; phylum Pseudomonadota; class Alphaproteobacteria; order Sphingomonadales; family Sphingomonadaceae; genus Polymorphobacter_B. The sequence continues at coordinate 1,674 of CAXTQJ010000012.1, read as the reverse complement.
GACCTCGGCATCGAGCTTGAGCTGCCTGACCGCGTCGGTGACCCAGCCTTCGCCGAAGCTCTCCCACGCCAGCATCGTCACCGGACGCGTCCCGAGCATCGTCCACATCGTCATCTCGAACGCGCCGGTGTCGGACGCCGGGACGATGCCGATGCGATGGCTGTCGGGAACGCCGAGCACCTCGCGGGTCAGGTCGATCGCGAGCTTGAGGCGCGCCTTGCCGAGAGTCGACCGGTGCGACCGGCCGAGACTGTCGGTGGCGAGTTGGTCGGGGCTCCACCCCGGCCGCTTGGCGCACGGCCCGGACGAGAAATGCGCACGCGCGGGGCGCGTGGTCGGACGGTCAGTCATCGTCTCTCCTTGCAGAGAGCGCGCGCCGCGTTGGGACGGCGTGGCCCGCCGCCGGTCATAAATCGTTTCGACCGCGGGTCAAGAAAAAGCGCGCCGCGCCGTTCACAAGTTTGCGGATGGTCCGTAGCATGGCGGGGAGACGGGGATGACGGCAGGACTCGACGGGGCGAAGCATGGCCAGGGCATCGCGCGACGCGCCGTCGTCGGCGCGGCGATGATTGCGGCGGCGGCGGCGGCGCCGGCGCAGGCGGCAACCTACACCGAGACGTTCCAGACCGCGCCCGGGGGCACCGGGTATGCCGCGCTCCTCGGCAGCCCGAACGGCGTCACCTACGACATGTATCTGGGCCGAACCTTCCAGCGGCCGCTCGGCGGCTCGGTCACGATCATCGGTCCCGGCGACGAGGGCTTCTACTGGGGCAACAACCACCTGCTGCCGCCGCGCTACGGACTGCCGGGGACGACGTACAGCAGCGACACGACCGACTATCTGCTCAACGGCTATGGCAGCGGCTATGCCGGCTGGGTGCTCGGCATCAATTTCGCCACGCCGACGGTCGTCGACAGCTTGGGCTTCGGCCTCGCCAACGGCTCGAACGCGCCCGCTCCGGGCGTCACCGTGTTCGGCCTGCGCAACGGGGCCGCGGTCTGGTCGCGGTCGCCCCACAAAGACGGCCACCTAACCGGCACCCGCGGCGCGGGCCCCCGCGCCGGCCCATCCCGGCCTAGCGTCGGGTGTTGTTGT
>CAXTQJ010000012.1:0-568 GCA_964246245.1 uncultured Sphingomonadaceae bacterium | reverse complement strand
CGGTGTTCGGCCTGCGAAAGGGGGCCGCGGTGTGGTCGCGGTCGACCTACATCGACGGCAACGTCACGGTCACCGGCGGCGCGGCCGCCGTCGACCGGATCGAGATCGACCGCGACCAGAACCAGACGGCGCTGTTCGGTGCGATCAAGGTCGGCTGGTACACGCTCGACGACCTGACCTATGAGATCGACGGCGCAGCGAGCGGCGACTATTCGTGGCGCTACTACAGCCGCTACGACTATCTCGGCGCGCTCGGCAGCGGTACCCCCGAGCCGGCGACTTGGGCGCTGCTCGTTGCCGGGTTCGGGCTGGTCGGCGCGACGCTGCGGCGGTCGCGCCCGGCGATCGGGATGCGCTAGACCGAGGAGCCGAATCGGATGCCACCGCCGGGATGACCGACTGCGCCGCGATCGGTTCGGCGGCGAGGAATCGCGACGCCGTCCTCGGCCGCGACGTCGACGTTCCCGCCGACAAGGTCGACGACCGCCACGAGCGGGCGATGGACGCCGGGCAGAGTGACGGGTGCAGGCGTCGCCGAACGAACGACGGGAGTGGGTCCCCGCGAAGG
>CAXTQJ010000011.1:23153-27845 GCA_964246245.1 uncultured Sphingomonadaceae bacterium | reverse complement strand
GGGTCGACGGCGTTTTCGCGGGCGGCGAGGCGGGCGAGGTGGTCGGTCCCGGCGGCGTCGTCGCACGCGGACTGATCGCCTACGACGCCGCCGCCGCCGCGCGCGTCGCGGGCCACCGTAACGACCTTCATGCCGCGATCCTGGGCTACGCCCCGCGCGCGGCGGTGATCCATCGCGACCAGATGGTGCTGCTGTGACGGCGGCGGCGACGCCGGCCGCGACGATCGCCGCGATGGGTGCGGCGGCACGTGCGGCGGCGGTGGTGTTGGCGCAGGCGCCGACGGCGACGAAGGCGGCGGCGGTACGTGCGATGGCCGCGGCCGTCCGCACCGGCGCGGGCGTGATCCTTGCCGCCAACGCCCACGACATGGCGGCAGCGAGCGATTTGACGCCGGCGCTGCGCGACCGCCTGCACCTTACCCCCGGCCGGGTCGAGGCAATGGCCGCCGGCCTGGACGCGATCGCCGGCCTGTCCGATCCGGTCGGCGCGGTCGCGGCGGCGTGGACGACGCCGAACGGCCTGGCGTTCGAGCGGGTGCGGGTGCCGCTCGGTGTCGTCGGCATCGTCTACGAGAGCCGGCCCAACGTCACCGCCGACGCCGGCGCGCTTGCGGTCATGGCGGGGAACGCCGTCATCCTGCGCGGCGGCAGCGAGGCGGCGGCGTCGACTGCGGCCATCCATACGTGCCTCGTCGCCGGGCTGACCGCGGCCGGACTGCCGCCGACGGCGATCCAGCGCGTCGCCGACCCCGACCGCGCGCTGGTCGGCGCGATGCTCGCCGCCGCGGGACTGATCGACGTGCTCATCCCGCGCGGCGGCAAAGGACTCGTCGCGCGGGTGCTGGCCGAGGCCAAGGTCCCCGTCCTCGCCCATCTCGACGGCAACAACCACGTCTATGTCGACGCCGCCGCCGATCCCGCGATGGCGCGCGCGATCGTGCTCGACGCCAAGCTGCGCCGGACCGGGGTGTGCGGCGCGATGGAGACGCTGCTGATCGACGTCGCCTATCCCGACGCCGCCGGGCTGCTCGCCGCGCTGCTCGACGCCGGTTGCGAGGTCCGCGTCGACGCCGCCCTGCTCGCGCACGACCCACGGCTGGTCCCGGCGGACGACGCCGACTGGGACACCGAGTACCTCGACGCAATCGCCGCCGCCGCGCGGGTCGACGGCGTGGGCGGCGCGGTCGCCCACATCGCCGTTCACGGCAGCCACCACACCGACGCGATCGTCACCGACGACGACGCAGCCGCCGCCGCCTTCGTGGCCGGGGTCGACTCGGCGATCGTCCTCCACAACGCCTCGACCCAGTTCGCCGACGGCGCCGAGTTCGGCTTCGGCGGCGAGATCGGCATCGCCACCGGCCGCCTCCACGCCCGCGGCCCCGTGGCGCTCGAGGGGCTGACGACGTACAAGAACGTCGTGCGCGGAACCGGCCAGGTGCGGGGGTGACGATGGCGAACGAGACGAAGGTCGACGACTGGACCGGCGAAGCCGATCCGGACGCCCTGCCACCCCATGAAGAGCGGGCGATGATCGACGCCGCTTTGGCAGCCGTCGAGCAGCGCGGTACCGTGGCGCACGCCGACGCGACCCGGCGGATCGCCGAATTGCGGGTACGGTCGCGGCCCGGATGAATGTCCGCTGGGGCGGCGACGCTCTCGACGATCTCGACGACATTCACCGCTACATCGATCAGTTCGATCCGGCGGCGGCGGATCGCGTCCTTGCCGCGATCGAACGTTCGGTCGAGCGCCTCGCCGACTTTGCGATGCTCGGTTCGGCCACGCGCCATCGCGGCGTCCGCACGCTGTCCGTGCCGCGGTATCGCTACCTCGTCTATCATCGACCCGACGAAGACCTCCTCGTTCTTCGCGTCGTCCACGCGCGCCGCCTCCAGTGAAGGCCGTCGGCCTGCTCGGCGGGTCGTTCAATCCTGCGCACGCCGGGCATCGCCACATCAGCGTCGAGGCGCTGCGCCGGCTCGGGCTTGACGAGGTCTGGTGGCTGGTCAGTCCGCAGAACCCGCTCAAGAGCGACGCCGGCATGGCTCCGCTTGCGACGCGGGTCGCGGCGGCGGGGTGGGCCGCCAACCATCGCCGCATCCGCGTCAGCGACCTCGAGGTCGATCTCGGCACGCGTTTCGCGGTCGATACCGTTGCCGCGCTCCAGCGGCGCTACCCGAACGTCGCCTTCATCTGGCTGATGGGGGCCGACAACCTCGCGCAGTTCCATCGCTGGTCGCGGTGGCGGCGGCTCGCGGCCCGGGTGCCGATTGCGGTTTTCGCCCGGCCGGGCTATATGGCGACGGCACTGGCCGCACCGGCGATGGCGTGGTTCGGGCACCGGCGACATGCCGCCACGGCGGCACGGCGCTGGCGCGAATGGAGGCTTCCGGCGATCGTCGTTCTCGACATCCGCATGAGCCCGCTGTCGGCGACGGCGATCCGGCGCGCCGATCCCGACTGGGCGACGAGCCCGCCGCGGGGCTCGCCCGCCCACCGTCCCCAACGGGCATCGCCCGTTCTCCGACCGTTGACGAGGAACCCGATTTGACCCTGACTTCCGCGATTGCTCCTGTGGCGAAACGCGCGCCGCGCCCGGTGGCAGCCGGCGACGAGAGCGTCGCCGCGCTCCACGAACTGGTGCTGGCGACGCTCGACGACGACCAGGCGGTCGAGGTCGTGTCGATCCCGCTCGCGGGCAAGACGAGCATCGCCGATCACATGGTCATCGCCAGCGGGCGGTCGACGCGGCAGGTCGCGAGCCTCGCCGCCAAGATCGCCGAGCGCGCCAAGGCGGAACTCGGCCGGGCGGTCCGCGTCGAGGGGCTGCCGGCGGCCGACTGGGTGCTGATCGACGCCCAGGACGTCATCGTCCACCTGTTCCGCCCGGAGGTCCGCCGCTTCTACAACCTCGAGAAGATGTGGGCGTTCGACGGCCCGAGCGGATCGACCGGCCCCGCGCGCGCGCCGCAGGTCGACCCGGTCGCGGTCGAGCCGATATCGGTCGGGCCCGACCCGATCGAGGCCGAACCGGTCAACCCGGTCGAGGTCGGCGTCGACCCGGCGCTGCTCGGCGACGACGACTAGAAAAAGCTGTCCTACACGCCGCGGCGCCCCGTAGAACCGACGGCGATGACGACCGACTCCCCTCCTGCCGTGACTGAGCGCCTGACAGGCCGTGCTGCGTCGGGGCACCGAGTCGCTCCGTCCCGCTGCGCCACGAGCGTCGGTGTGCGAAGCGTGTGAAGTTTGCGCGCCCGACCGGATGACGATGCGGCTCCACATCGTCGCCCACGGCCGTATCGGCCGCGGCCCCGAAGCGGCGCTCGTCGACCGCTATCGCACACGGATCGCGTGGCCGGTCGCGGTGACCGAGCTGTCCGACGCCGGCGCAGGCAGGGTGCCCGATCTGCCGACGCCGGCGGTCACCATCCTCCTCGACGAGCGTGGGCCGGCGCTCGCCAGCCGCGCCCTCGCCGACCGCCTCGCCGGCTGGCGCGACGACGGGATGCGCGAAGCACGCTTCGTCATCGGCCCGGCCGACGGCCACGGCGATGCGGCGCGGGCCGCGGCGTCGCTGCTGCTGAGCTTCGGCCCGGCGACGTGGCCGCACCTCCTCGTCCGCGCGATGCTCGCCGAGCAGCTCTACCGTGCGACATCGCTCCTCGCCGGCCACCCGTACCACCGGGATGGCTAGCGGCGCTGCGGCTGCTATATTGGCGGAGCCCGCCGAAGGAAGTGCCATGGTCTCGACCCGCGTCCGCCTCGCCCTCACCGCCGCCCTGCTCGTCGCGCTTCCCGCGCCGATGCTCAGCGCCGCCCCCGAGACCGACACCAACAAGCGCCTCGACGCCTTCATGGACGTGTTCGAGCGGGTCCGCGCCGACTATGTCGACAAGGTCGACGACAAGAAGCTGATCGAGGGTGCGATCAACGGGATGCTGGCGTCGCTCGATCCGCACTCGAGCTATCTCGACGCCAAGGACTTCGCCAACATGAAGCAGGTCACCGACGGCGAGTACGGCGGGCTCGGCCTGACCGTCTCGACCGAGGAGGGCGCGGTCAAGGTCGTCGCGCCGACCGACGATACCCCCGCCGCGCGCGCGGGGATGAAGTCGGGCGACTTCATCACCCGCCTCGACGGCGAGCTGCTTTACGGCACGACCCTGACCGAGGCGGTCGACAAGATGCGCGGCTTGCCGGGCACGACGGTCAAGCTGACGGTGATCCGCGAGGGCGCGCCGAAGCCGCTCGAGTTCACCCTCAAGCGCGAGATCATCAAGATCAAGCCGGTCAAGTGGGAGGTCAAGGGCGACGTCGGCATCATCCGCATCGCCTCGTTCTCGAAGCAGACCGGGCCGGCGACCAAGGCGGCGATCGGAAGCATCGAGAAGCAGCTGGGGCCCAAGCTCGCTGGCTTCGTCGTCGACCTGCGATCGAACCCCGGCGGCCTGCTCGACCAGTCGATCGAGGTCAGCGACGCCTTCCTCGACCACGGCGAGATCGTGTCGCAGCGCGGCCGGACCAAGAACGACATTGAGCGCTACTATGCCCGCGGCGGCGACCTCACCGGCGGCAAGCCGCTCGTTGTCCTGATCGACGAAGGTAGTGCGTCGGCCGCCGAGATCGTCGCCGGGGCGCTCCAGGACCAGCGCCGCGCGCGCGGCGTTGGGCCCCGCCGCGTCGGCC
>CAXTQJ010000011.1:17838-23143 GCA_964246245.1 uncultured Sphingomonadaceae bacterium | reverse complement strand
CCCGGCGCGGCCGCCCCGGGGGGCATGCGGGTCGTTGTCCTGACGCACGACGTTCGGGGGGCGGCGGCGGCGAGGGGGCCGGGGCGCTCCAGGACCAGCGCCGCGCGCTCGTCGTTGGCCAGCGCAGCTTCGGCAAGGGTTCGGTCCAGACGCTGCTGCCGCTGACCGAGGATACCGCGCTGCGGCTGACGACGGCGCGCTACTACACCCCGTCGGGCCGGTCGGTGCAGGAGAATGGGATCGAGCCCGACATCGCCGTGCCGCAGCTGTCGGACCCGCTTGCCGCCGACGCCAGCCGGCCGCGGTTGCGCGAGGCCGACCTCAAGCGTCACCTGATCAACGAGGTCAAGGTCGGCGACAAGCTGATCGAGGCCGACGACAAGCCCGACCCGCGCTTCGCCGACACGCCGGAGACGCTCAAGAAGAAAGGCGTCACCGACTACCAGATGACCTATGCGGTCAAGCTGATCGAGCGCCTCGCCCCGGTCGCGGCGACTTCGGTGCAGACCGCGGCGCGGTAGCGCGGGGTCAGGTCGAGTCGACCAACGATTGCACGGTGTCGCTAGTCGCGATCGTCCTTCCGCGCGTCCTCGGCGCGCTCGATCGTGTCGAGGACGTCGTCGGGGTGGACGTCGTGCTGCAGGTCGGCGATCGCGTCGACCTCGCGCTCGATGCCGAGCTTCGCCGCCATCGCCATGTTGAGCTTGATCAGCCGCGTCAGCTCGTGCTCGGCAAGCAGGCTGACCTGAAGGTTGAGGTCGTCGCGGCGATCGTTGGCCGCGGCCTCGTGGTTCTGGGTGATGAGGATGAACAGGGCGACGAAGATCGCCTCGACCGACGCGAGCGATCCGAGCAGGTCGAAATGCGGGTCGAACGAGGCGATGTCGCTGACCAGCCCGAGGTTGACGATCAGCCACCCGGCGAGCACGCCGAGGTGGAGGTAGACGAACCACATCCGGCCGATCAGGCGGCTGATTCGCGTCGACAGGCGGACACCGCGGCCGGCCTTGGCGTCGTCCTCGGCGCGGCGCCGCGCCACCGCCTCGATGTTGCGTCCCAGCGCCTCGGTCAGCCCCGGCGGGCCCGGCATGTTGGCGCGCGGGTCAGCCAAGTCTTGCTGCCACCAGCGCCTCGAGATCAGCCTCGCTCCGCGCGCCGTAGTGCGAGATGATCTCGGCCGCGGCGATCCCCCCGATGCGCGCGCAGTCGGCGAGGCTGCGGCCCTGTGCCAGCCCCAAGAGGAAGCCACCGGCGAACAGATCGCCGGCCCCGGTCGTGTCGACGACCTGCGCGACCGGCTCGGCGGGAACGACGATGCGCTCGCCGCCGGCGATGACGACGGCCCCCTGGTCCGACCGGGTGACGACGGAGATCGTCGCGTGCCGCGCGAGTTCGGCCATCGCCGCGTCGAGGTCGCCGGTCTGGTAGAGACTGCGCACCTCGTTCTCGTTGCCGAACAGGATGTCGACGTGGCCGCCGAGCAGCGCGCGGAAGTCGTCGCGATGCCCCTCGACGCAGAACACGTCGGACAGGGTGAAGGCTACCTTGGTCCCGGCGGCGCGTGCGATCTCGATCGCCTGGCGCATCGCGGCACGGGGAGCGGGCGGGTCCCAGAGATAGCCTTCGAGGTAGAGGACCTTTGCCGCTGCGACCGCGGCGGGATCGAGGTCGGCCGGCCCAAGCTCCTGACACGCGCCGAGGTAGGTCGACATCGTCCGGTCGCCGTCGGGGGTGACGACGATCAGGCAGCGTCCGGTCGGCGGCCCGTCGACCATCGCCGGGACGTCGAAGGCGACGCCCGCGGCGCGGATGTCGTGGGCGAAAACCTCGCCGAGCTGATCGGCGGCGACGCGGCCGACGAACGCCGGGCGACCACCGAGCGCGGCGACGCCGGCGACGCTGTTCGCCGCCGACCCGCCCGAGATCTCGCGGCCCGCGCCCATGATCGCATAGAGCCGCTCGGCCTCGTCGGCGGCGATCAGGCGCATCGTCCCCTTGGGGATGGCGTGTTGGCTGAGGAAGGCGGCGTCGTTGGTCGTGATGACGTCGACCAGCGCGTTGCCGATGGCGAGGACGTCGATGGGAAGGGGCATGCATGGTCCTAGCAGTTTGTCGCTGTGCACTATCCCATCCAGATCAAGCCGTCATCCCGACGAAGGCCGGGACCCATCAACGCGAACATCGGAGTTGATGGGTCCCGGCCTTCGCCGAAATGATGAAACGGGATAAGATAGCCGATGATCCGCGCCCGTCTCGCTCCCCTCGCCGCGCTGACTGCTGCCGCGTGCGCGACCACGCCGCCGCCGGCGACGATCGTCGCCAAGCCCGTCGCGCTGACCCCGGTGCCGGGGCTCGAGCGCATCCTCGGTCGCCCCGCCGTCGACGCGACCGCACTGCTCGGTCCCCCGACGCTCGACCGCCGCGAAGGCCCGGCGCGCGCGGTCCAGTTCGCTGCCGCCGGGTGTGTCCTCGACGTCTACTATTACCCCGACCCTGCCGCCGGCCAGCCGACCGCGCGCTTCGCCGAGGCGCGGCTGCCGACCGGCGCGAGCGACCCCGCCGCGCGGTGCTTTGCCGCGCAACTCGCGGCGCACGGCTCCCTGCCGGTCAGACCCTAGCGGCCCCGCGGCGAGCATGTTAACGTCCACGTCAACCAGCCTTGGGCCAGCCTTGGGAGACCCGCCGTGGACCTCAACTTCTCCGCCGCCGACCTTGCGTTTCGCGATGAGGTTCGCACCTTCATCGCTGACCACTACCCGCCGGGACTGAAGGCCAAGTTCGACGAGGGCGAGGAGTTGTCGAAGGAGGATTTCCTGAGCTGGCACAAGGCGCTCGCCGCCAAGGGCTGGGCCGGCATCGCGTGGCCGGTCGAGTATGGCGGCACCGGCTGGACCAGCGTCCAGCGCTACATCTTCGCCGAGGAGAGCGCGCGCGCCGACGCGATGCGCCTACTCCCCTTCGGCCTCAACATGGTCGGGCCGGTGATCTACACCTTCGGCACGCCCGAGCAGAAGGCGAGGTACCTGCCGCGCATCCTGAGCGGCGACGACTGGTGGTGCCAGGGCTACAGCGAGCCCGGCGCGGGCAGCGACCTCGCCAGCCTGCGCACCAAGGCCGAGCGCTTCACCGGCGACGACGGCCGCGAATACTACAAGGTCAACGGCCAGAAGACGTGGACGACGCTGGCGCAGCACGCCGACATGATCTTCGCGCTCGTCCGCACCGACCCGACATCGAAGCCGCAGGAGGGGATCAGCTTCCTCCTCATCGACATGAAGACGCCGGGGATCACCGTCCGCCCGATCATCACGCTCGGCGGCGAGCACGAGGTCAACGAGGTCTGGTTCGAGGACGTAATCGTGCCGGTCGAGAACCGCGTGTTCCACGAGAACAAGGGCTGGACCTGCGCCAAGTTCCTCCTCGCCCACGAGCGGACCGGCATCGCCGGCGTCGCCGCGTCGAAGCGCGGTGTCGAGCGGATCAAGACCATCGCCCGCGCCGAGCTCGACAGCTTCGGCGACGACGCGCCGCCGCTCCTCGCGAACCCTTTCTTCAAGCGCAAGGTCGCCGAGCTGGAGATCGACCTGACCGCGCTCGAGTTCACCGAGCTGCGGACGCTCGCCGGCGAATCGCAGGGCAAGGGGCCGGGACCGGAGTCGTCGCTCCTCAAGATCAAAGGGACCGAGATCCAGCAGCGGATCACCGAGCTGGCATTGGAGGCGGTCGGCCACTACGGCGCACCGTATTTCCGCGGCTTCGGCGAGGGTGACAACGAGCACCCGATCGGCCCCGACTACGCCCACCGCGCCGCGCCGACCTACTTCAACGTCCGCAAGACCAGCATCTACGGCGGCTCGAACGAGATCCAGCGCAACATCATCGCCAAGATGGTGCTGGGGCTGTAAGGGGCGCCGATGACGCGCGACGACGCCAATGCCAGGCTGCGCCGGCAGCTGCCCCACCTCCGCGAGGTAGGCATCACCGGTGTGTCGCTCGTTGGGGACCCCCCGCCTAACGGTGCCGATCCGATCGAGATCGTCATCGACATCGATCTAGACGCACACCGGAGCTTTGATCTGCTGGCGCTGGTCGGCGTCGAGCACGACCTCGAAGGCGACCTTGGCGTCCCGGTGCGCGCCTACATGCTTTGGCCGGGAATGCTTCCCGCTCGTCGTGCGGCTCTCGCGCGCGACGCCGCTCCGATCGCCGGACGATCTCGACGACGACGCGTCTACGATCCGCCGTCGCCTTGATCGACCTCGCGATCAATGGAGTCGGCGCGATCGACGAGCCGACCTTTCGCCAGAATCAGGTGCTGGTCGATGCGACCGCCTTTCGCGTCATGCCTATCGGCGAATCGGTGTCGGCGCTGCCGGAGGTCCTGATGCGCCGCCACCCTTCGCTGCCGTGGGCGAGGATGATTGGCATGCGCCACCGGCTGGCGCACGACTATGATGGCCTCGACCCGGCGTGTTCTGGCGAACTGTTCACGATCATCTGCGAGATTTACGCATGGCCTGCGATAGCGAGCTCGCCGCAGACAAGAACCTAGGGGAGTAGCATGGACTTCAACTTCACCGACGAACAGACGATGGTGCGTGAATCGGTGTCGCGCTACCTCGCCGACACCTACGACTTCGAGACGCGGATGAAGACGGTGAACGGCGACGCCGGGTGGAACCCGGCGGTGTGGCGCGCCTTCGCCGAGGAGCTCGGCATCCTCGGCGCGCCGTTCGCGGAGGAACACGGCGGGCTCGGCGGCGGGGCGATCGAGAACATGATCGTCATGGAGGAGATCGGCAAGGCGCTGGTCATCGAGCCCTACCTGTCGACCGTCGTCATCGGCGGCGGCTTCCTCAAGCGCGCCGGCGGGGCGCTGGCCGAAGCGGTCATCCCGCAGATCATCGCCGGCGAGGTCGTCATCGCCTTCGCCTATGCCGAGCCGCAGGGGCGCTACAACCTCGCCGACCTGCGGACGACGGCGCGCAAGGATGGCGACGGTTATGTGCTGAGCGGCCACAAGGCGGTCGTCCGCGACGCACCGTTCGCTACCCACTTCATCGTAACGGCGCGCACTGGCGGCAGCCAGCGCGAGGCGCACGGGATATCGGCGTTCCTCGTCCCCGCCGACACCGCCGGCATCACGCGGCGCGACTATCCGACCGTCGACGGTGGACGCGCGAGCGAGGTCTATCTCGAGAATGTCCGCGTCGGCGGCGACACGTTGCTCGGGCCCGGGGGCGAGGGCCTGCCGCTGATCGAGGCGGTCGTCGACCAGGCCATCGCGGCGGTCTGCGCCGAGGCC
>CAXTQJ010000011.1:7518-17828 GCA_964246245.1 uncultured Sphingomonadaceae bacterium | reverse complement strand
GGCGTCACCCGCAAGCTCCACGAGGGGACGCTCGACTACAGCCGCCAGCGCAAGCAGTTCGGCCGTCCGATCGGCGAGTTCCAGGTCTTGCAGCACCGCATGGTCGACATGTTCATGGAGGTCGAGCAGGCGGTGAGCATGACACTGATGGCGACGCTCCGCCTCGACGAGCCCGACCGCGCGAAGCATATCTCGTCGGCGAAGAACAAGATCGCGCGGGGCGCGCGCTTCGTCGGCCAGAACGCGGTACAAATCCACGGCGGGATCGGCATCTCGAACGAGCTCGCGATCGGCCACTATTTCAAACGCGCGACGATGATCGAGAGCCAGTTCGGCGACGCCGACTATCACCTGCGACGCTACGAGGACCTGGTGGACTGAGGAGGCCGCAAGCGACTCCGCGTCGCTGTCCTACAGCGATGCGCTGTGCTATGGTCCGTCCATGATCACGGTCACTTCCAGCTCGAGTTCGTCGTTCCTCTGCGATGCAAATCCGGCGGTAAACGAGTTTTCCCGTTTCGTGCAGAGCGCAGTGCTGTGAAGTTTGGGAAGTTACGTATCGGCGGAGCGATGGCGGTGCTCGCCGCCGCCGCTCCGCTTGCCGCCGCGCCCGACCTCGACCGGCTGCTGTCGGGCGCCGTCACCGGCAAGCCCGAACGCTGCATTCGCCAGCGCGACCTGCGCGGCCAGACGATCGTCAACCAGTCGACGATCGTCTTCGAACGCGGCTTCGGCCGCTATTACCGCAGCGACGTCGGCCCGGGCTGTGCCGCGCTGCGCCCCGACCGCGCGATCATCACGCGCGAGATCGCGATCGGCATCTGCGCCGGCGACCCGTTCCAGGTGGTCGATACGATCAGCCGAGTCGGCTACGGCACGTGCACCTTCGGCCCGTTTGTCCCGTACCAGCGTCCGCCGGCGAAATAATTTTGCGACGTCACTTGTATCGAAACCTCGCTTAGATATATCGTATAAATCGATAGATCAAAATAGAGTTTCGATATGCATTTTCATCCTCACGGCCACCGCGGTTTCGGTTACCGCATGATGCACGGCATGGCCCGCCACGGCGGCATGGCCGGCTTCGGACGCGGCGGACGCGGCGGCGGCCGCATGTTCCAGCACGGCGATCTCCGCCTGCTCATCCTCGCCCTGATCGCCGAGGCCCCGCGCCACGGCTACGAGATCATCCGCGAGATCGAGAGCCGGCTGGGCGGGGCCTATGCGCCTTCGCCGGGCGTCGTCTACCCGACGCTGACCATGCTCGAGGAGCTCGGCTTCGTCACCGCGGCGACGACCGAGGGTAGCAAGCGACAGTACACGATCACCACCGAGGGCAGCGCCCACCTTACCGCCAACCAGACGACGGTCGACGCGATCATGGCGCGGATCGACGAGGCCGGCAGCGGCCCCGACACCGGGCCGCGGGTAGTCCGCGCGATGGCCAACCTCCGCTTCGCGCTCAAGCTCCGCCTTGGCCGCGGCAGTGTCGACGACACCGCGGCCGACCGGATCGCCGCGATCCTCGACGCCGCCGCCGCCGACATCGAGCGGAGCTGACGCGATGCCCAGCCACGCGACCGTCCCGACCGCGTACGGGTCGAAGTACCTCCAGCAGCTGTGCAAGCACTGGAGTCATCGCTTCGCGGTCGACTTCGACGCCGGACGCGGCACCGTCCCGCTGCCCGGTGGGATCCTCACCCTCGCCGCGACGCCCGAGGCGCTTCGCCTCGACCTTCCCGCCGACGACCCGGCGGCGCTCGACCGGATGGAGCCCGTCGTCGCCGAGCACCTCCAGCGTTTCGCCTACCGCGAGAGGCTGGCTTTCGACTGGGTGCGCCGCTGACGATCCTCCCCGCTCGCGGGGAGGATCACCCGTACAGCGCGTCGAGCCTGGCACCGTACACGCCCTCGATCACGTGCCGCCTGATCTTCAGCGACGGCGTCATCTCGCCGTTGTCGGTGGTAAACGGGCCGTCGGCGACGACGATGCGGCGGACGCGCTCGTGGGCGGCGACACGGGCGTTGACCCGGTCGACCGCCGCCTGGAGCGCGCGGGCGAACTCGGGCTCGCCGCTCAGCTTGGCGAGGTCGGTCGGCATCCCCTTGTCTCGCGCCCAGTCGAGCGCCCATTCGGGATCGGGCACGACCAGCGCGACGAGGTACGGCCGCCGGTCGCCGTGGACCATCGCCTGGAGGACCTCGGGCTGGAGGGTCAGCATCCCCTCGACCCGCGCCGGCGAGATGTTGTCGCCTTTGTCGCTGACGAGGATGTCCTTCTTGCGGTCGGTGATGACCAGATGGCCGTCGGCATCGATCCGGCCGATGTCGCCGGTCAGCAGCCAGCCGTCCTGCAGCGCTCTGTGGCTGTCGACGTCGTTCCGCCAATAGCCGTCCATCACCAGTTCGCCGCGGACGCAAATCTCGCCGTCGGCGGCGATCCGCACCGCCGTCCCGCGCAGCGCCGGCCCGACGCTGTGCATCTTGATCTTCCGCGACGGCCGGTTGCAGGCGATGAGAGGTCCAGCCTCGGTCTGGCCGTAGCCCTGGCACAAGGTCAGCCCGAGCGCGGCGAAGAACAGCCCGACGTCGGGGTTGAGCGGGGCTCCGCCCGACACCAGTGTCTTCAACCGGCCGCCGAACCGCGCCTGCACCCGGCGCCGGATGGTGGCGTCGAGCAGCGCGTCGTACGGCCGGTCGGTCAGCGGCAGGGTGCCGCCACGCTCGTAGCGCTTGCGCCCGAGCCGAAGCGCGGCGTTGAACAGCGTGATCGCCGCCCCGGCCTGCTTCTCGATGCCCTTGCCGATCCGCGCGCGGAGCACCTCGAACAGCCGCGGCACGACGACCATGATCGTCGGCCGCACTTCCTCCATGTTGGCGGCGAGCTTCTCGAGCCCCTCGGCATAGTGGATCGACGCGCCCAGCCCCACCGCGGTGAACTGGCCGCAGGTATGTTCGTAGGCGTGCGACAGCGGCAAGAACGACAGGAAGCTGTCGCGGCCGTCGCTGGCGGTAAAGTCCTGCTCGATGATCTCGCACGCGGCGGCGACATTGGCGAGGAGCATCCCGTGATGCTGGCGGACGCCGCGCGGGGTGCCGCCGGTGCCGCTGGTGTAGATCAGGCATGCGAGGTCGGCACGTCCGGCGACGATCCCGCGCCGCGTCCGCGCGATGTCCGGCGACTGGCTCGCGAGCAGCGTCGCCCAGTCGACCAGCCGCGTCCCCGACGCCTGGGCGACGCGCAGCGGCTCGAACGCGATGACCAGCCGGCAGGCATCGGCGGTGACCACCGCCGGCAGCAGCGCGGCGGCGAGCCTCGTCGTCGACACGATCGCGGCGACCGCGCCGCTGTCGGTCAGGATGTGGCGATGATCGGCCTCAGTGTTGGTCGGGTAGGCCGGACGGTGATCGCGCCGGCGGCCAGGATCGCATAGTCGGCGACCAGCCATTCGGGCCGGTTCTCGCTGACGAGGACGACGCGGTCGCCGCGGCGGATGCCGCCGGCCGACAGCGCGGCGGCGAGGCGCGAAACGTCGTCGGCGACCTCGCGCCACGACCGCGACCGCCATTCGCCGCCGGCCTTGTGCCACAGGAACGGATCGTCGTCGTAGCGTGCCGCCTGGTCGAAGAAATGAACGACGAGGTTGGTCGCCGCGTCGGCTCGATCGGCGAGCGGGGTCGGCGACGTCGTCACAATCCGAGCGCGACGCCTTCGCTGCGCGGGTCGGCCCCGCCGCGCCAGCCACCCGGGATACGTTCGATGCCGTTGGCCTTGAGACCAAGCGGATATTGCACCGTCTGGTGTCCCATCGCCTTCAACGCCGGCTCCATGGCGGCGAGGAACGGACCCTTCTCCAGAACCAGCAGGTCGTCGTTGGTGAAGATCAGCGGCAGCGCGATCGCATCCTGGATCGACAGGTGCCAGTCGAGGACGCCGACGATCGCCTTCGCGACCTGGGCCGGGATCGTCGGGCCGCCCGCCGCCCCGACCACCAGAACAACACGGCCGTCGGGCCCGTAGACGATCGACGGCGACATCGACGACCGCGGCCGCTTGCCGCCCTCGACACGGTTGGCGACCTTGGCGCCCGCGACCTCGGGGACGAAGTCGAAATCGGTCAGCTCGTTGTTGAGGACATAGCCGCCGACGACGAGCGACGAACCGAACGCGCCCTCGACCGTCGAGGTGAGGGACGCGACGTTGCCGGCGGCGTCGGCGACAGCGATGTCGGTCGTCGACGGGATCTCGCGGCTCTTCGGCGCAACGCGCGGCCGCGCGCCGGCGGGGGTGCCGGGTTCGGCATGGGGGAGCGCGGTGGCGGGCGACAGCTGCTTCGCCCGCTCGCGCAGGTACGCCGGATCGGTCAGCCCGGCGGCCGGCACCTCGACGAAGTCGACGTCGCCGCCATAGGCGGCGCGATCGGCGAAGGCGAGGCGCTCGCTGTCGGCGAACAGGTGCCACGCGACCGCGCTGTCCTTGCCCAGCCCGGCGAGGTCGAAGCCCTGCAACTGCCCGAGCATCGCGATCACCGCGGTGCCGCCGGCCGAAGGCGGACCCATCGAGCAGACGCGGTAGGCGCGGTAGGCGCCGCACACCGGGGCGCGCTCCTTCGCGCGATAGGCGGCGAGGTCGGCGACCGTCATCGTCGACGGGTTGGTCGGCGCGTGGTCGACGGCGGCGACGAGCGCCGCGGCGTTGGCCCCCGTATAGAAAGCGTCCGGGCCATTTGCCGCGATCGCCTCGAACGTCCGCGCGAGGTCTTCGTTGACGATGTGCTCGCCGACCGTCTTCGGCGTGCCGTCGGAGTGGAGGAACAGCGCCGCCGCCGCCGGCTGCCGCGCCAGCGTCCTGCGGCGTTCGGCGATCGCGCCGGCCAGTCGCGGGGTGACGTCATAGCCGGTCCGCGCCAGCGCGATCGCCGGGTCGAACAGCTTCGCCCACGGCAGCTTGCCGTACCTGGCATGGGCCAGCCGCAGCATCGCGACGTTACCGGGAACGCCAACGCTGCGCCCGCCGGGGATCGCCTCGCCGTAGGGCTGTGGGCTGCCGTCGTCGCGCAGGAACAGCCGGTCGGTCGCCGCCGCGGGAGCCTTTTCGCGGCCGTCGAAGGTCGCCGGGGTGCGGCCTCCCGCCGCTTGATAGACGAGCAGGCCGCCACCACCGATGCCCGACGACTGCGGCTCGACCACCGTCAGCGCGAGCACCGTCGCGGCGACCGCGTCCATCGCGTCGCCGCCGGCCTTGAGCATCGCGACTCCCGCAGCGGCGGCGCGCGGGTCGGCGGCCGAGACCATCGCCGGCGCTGCAACAGGAACCTTGGCCGCGACCGGCGCGGCGGCGATGACGGCGGCGATAAGTGCCCGGTATCTCACGCGATCATCCCTGTAGCCCGCGCCGACCATATCGCCCGCGGCGAAGCGATCAAGCGTCGCGGCCGACCGCCGCGGCGACGCTCGCCAAACCGTCGCGGCTGAGCAGCACCGCCAGCTCGGCCTTGATCCGCCCGACCAGCGCCGGGCCGTGGTAGACCAGCCCGGTGTAGAGCTGGACCGCGCTCGCGCCGGCGCGGAGCTTGGCATAGGCCTGCGCGCCCGACGCGATGCCGCCGACGCCGATCAGCGGCAGCGCCTTCCCCGTCGCGCGGGCGAAAGCGCGAAGCACCTCGGTCGACGGCGCGAACAGCGGCGCGCCCGACAGGCCGCCGGCCTCGCCGCTGGCGACGCCGGGGCGCGCCAGCGTCGTGTTCGACACGATCAGCCCGGCGACACCGCCATCGAGCGCGACACGGGCGATGCCGTCGATCGCCGCGCCGTCGAGGTCGGGCGCGACCTTGACGAACACCGGCGTCGCGCCCGCCTCGGCGCGGACGGCGGCGCTCAGCGCGGTCAGCTCGCCGGGATCCTGCAGGCCGCGCAGCCCAGGGGTGTTCGGCGACGAGACATTGACCGTCAGATAGTCGGCGACACCCCCCGCCGCCGCCGCGCCGAAGGCATAGTCGGCGATGCGGTCGATACTGTCCTTGTTCGCGCCGAGGTTGATCCCGACGATGCCGGCGGGCCGCCGGGCCTTCAGCCGCGCGAGGGCCGCGGCGAGCCCGCTGTTGTTGAAGCCGAGGCGGTTGATCACGGCGTCGTCGGCGATCAGCCGGAACACGCGGGGCCGCGGGTTGCCATGCTGCGGCCGGGGGGTGACCGTGCCGACCTCCACGAAACCGAAACCCAGTTTGAGCATCGCGCCGGCCACGCGCGCGTCCTTGTCGAATCCGGCGGCGAGCCCGACTGGGCTGGGCAGCGCCAGCCCCGCGACGGTCGTCGCGAGGATCAGATCGTCGAGCGCGCCGCGGGGTCCGAGCCCGGTCGCGAGCGCGGCAAGCGTCAGCGCGTGCGCGCGCTCGGGATCGAGGCGGAAGAGGAGGGGGCGCAGCGTCGCGAACATCGCGGCGCACCATGGACCGGCTAGACGAGTTCGGCGAGGACCGCGTTGAGCAACGGCCGCCCGCGCGGGGTCAAGCGCAGGCCCGACGTGTCGGCGGCGACGAAGCCGAGGTCGACCAGCCGGGCTAGCCGTCGCGGGTCGACCGCATCGGCGAGTGCCTGTCCGGTCCGCGCAGCGAAGATGGCGGCGTCGATCCCGTCGGCAAGCCGCAGCCCCATCATCAGCGCTTCGCGGCCACGCGTGGGCGGGTCGAGCAAAGTCGTTTCGACGATGCCATGCCCGTGCTCGGCGACTGCCTTCCGCCAGTTCTCGGGCTTCTTGTGCCGCACCGTCGCCTCGCCGTCGCGCCGGCCGTGCGCGCCGGGGCCGACGCCGACATAGTCGCCGTAGGTCCAGTAGGCGAGGTTATGGCGGCTCGCCGCGCCCGGGGCGGCGTGGTTCGACACCTCGTACGCCGGCCGGCCGGCGGTAGCGGTCATCGCCGCGGTCAGATCGAACAGGTCGGCCGAAACCTCCTCGCCGGGCAGCATCAGCTCGCCTTTGGTGTGCAGCGTGGCGAAACGGGTGCCCGGTTCGATCGTCAGGCCATAGAGCGACAGGTGGGTCGTGTCGAAGGCGAGCGCGCGGCCGAGTTCGGCTTCCCACGCGGCGACGGTCTGCCCCGGACGGTCGTAGATCAAGTCGAGGCTGACGCGCGGGAACGTCGCCTGCGCGACGTCGAGGGCGGCCAGCCCCTGCGCGACGTCGTGCGGCCGGCCGAGGGCGCGGAGGTCGGCGTCGTCGAGTGCCTGCAGCCCGAGGCTGACGCGGTTGACGCCGGCGGCGGCGAAACCGCGAAACCGCGCCGCCTCGACGCTCGACGGGTTGGCCTCGAGCGTGATCTCGGCCGTGACATCGAGGGTCCAGCACGTCGCCACGGCGTCGATTACGGCCGCAACCGTCGCCGGAGCCATCAGCGACGGGGTGCCGCCGCCGAAGAAAATGCTACCGACCGTCCGCCCGTCGGTCGACGCCGCCTCATGGGCAAGGTCGGCGAGAAGCGCGGCACGCCAGCCCGCCTCGTCGATCTCGGCACGGACGTGGCTGTTGAAGTCGCAGTACGGACACTTCGAGACGCAGAACGGCCAGTGGACGTAGACCGCAAGCGCAGCGTCGCTCAAGACGGCGGCGCCCCGGCGGCGGCAATCGCGGCGGCGTCGATCGCGACATTGTGGAACGCCGCGACGCGCCACTGCCCGTCGTTCCGCACCATGACCTGCTCGAGCCGCGACTGGAGTTTGCCGTCGGTGACGTGCGCGGCGATCGGCGGCGGCAGGGCGGCGAAGCCGGTGCCCTCGGTCAGCGTATCGACGATCGCGACGTCGGGACGGACGAAGGCGATATTGGCGATCTGCTGCTTCATCACCGTGCCCTTGTAGAAGGTCGCGAAGATGCGGGCGTGCTGGCCGACGAACGGCGCGCGGCCGACCGAGAACATGCCGACGATGTTGGTGAAGACGACGCCGTCGGTGACGGCGGCGGCGAAGGCCTCGGCGTCGCCGGCGGCCCACGCGGCCTCCTGCGCGTCGAGAACGGCGCGGATTGCGGCGTGATCGGTGGCGGTCGTCATCGGCGGTGCTCCAGGCAGGCGGCGGTGAGCCGGGCGAAGGCGGCGGCGCGGTGGCTGATGCGGTGCTTCTCGCCCGGGTCGATCTCGGCGAAGGTCTGCACCATGCCGTCGGCGACGAAAACGGGGTCGTAGCCGAAACCCCGGTCGCCGCGCGGCGGCCAGACGAGGCGGCCGGCACATCGCCCCGCGAACACGGCTTCCTTGCCATCGGGCCAGACCAGCGCGAGGGTACAGACGAACTGCGCCGCGCGCGACACGTCCGGGCCCTGCACGGCGAGCAGGTCCTCGACCTTGGTCATCGCCAGCCGCCAGTCGCGGCCGGTCGGCGTCGCCGCCCAGTCGGCGGTGTAGACACCCGGCGCGCCACCGAGCGCGTCGACGCACAGCCCGCTGTCGTCGGCGAGCGCGACCATCCCCGCTCCGCGCGCGGCGCTGCGCGCCTTGATCAGCGCGTTGCCGGCGAAGCTGTCCTCGGTCTCGGCCGGCTCGGGCAGGCCGAGGTCGCCCGCGGCGACGACGTCCATCCCGAACGGCACCAGCAGAGCCGCGATTTCGCGCACCTTGCCGGCGTTGTGCGTCGCCAGCACCAGCCGGCCGGGGGCCAGCTGGCGCGTCACCGCCCCGTCGCCGTCCGCTGCGCCGCGAAGATTTCGCCGCAGCCGAGGCGGGCGAGGCGGAGCATCCGCAGCAGCGCCTCCTCGTCGTAGGTCGCGCCTTCGGCGGTCGCCTGGATCTCGACGAGGCCGCCCGACGCGGTCAGGACGAAGTTGCCGTCGGTCCCGGCGGCCGAGTCCTCGACGTAGTCGAGATCGAGGACGACCTGCGCGCCGTGGATGCCGCAACTGACCGCGGCGACCTGGTCGGTCAGCGGGTCGAGAGCGAGGTTGTTCTTGGCCATGACCCCGTCCACCGCAAGGCGGAGCGCGACCCACGCGCCGCTGATCGACGCCGTCCGCGTCCCGCCGTCGGCCTGGAGGACGTCGCAGTCGAGCGTGATCTGGCGCTCGCCGAGCTTCTTCAAGTCGGTCACTGCGCGCAGCGACCGCCCGATCAGCCGCTGGATCTCCTGCGTCCGACCCGACTGCTTGCCCTTCGCGGCCTCGCGCTGGCCGCGGGTATGCGTCGCGCGCGGCAGCATCCCGTACTCGGCCGTCACCCAGCCCTCGCCCTTGCCGCGCAGCCACGGCGGCAGGCGCTCCTCGACCGACGCGGTGACGAGGACGTGGGTCTCGCCGAACTTGACGAGGCACGAGCCTTCGGCGTGCGCGGTGAAGCGCGGGATGATCTCGACCCGGCGCATGGCGTCGGGGGCGCGGCCGGAGGGGCGCATGAAGGTGTTCCTTCCAGGTGTCGTTGCCCCTCTATCCACTCGATCGTCGGCGTGGAAGGCCGCCGTCGATCCCCCCGGGCGAGCGGGGAGGATCGAGAAAGTTGAGCGGAACGCCATTGCGCTCTACATCGGTCCCATGCAGTCGCCCCCGATCACCGACCTGTCGGAACGCGCCCGCGAGGTGTTCCGCCGGATCGTCGAGTCGTACATCGAGCACGGCAGCCCGGTCGGGTCGCGGACGCTGTCGAAGCTCAGCCTGCTCGGCCTGTCGCCGGCGTCGATCCGCAACGTCATGCAGGACCTCGAGGAGCTCGGCCTGCTCGCCGCGCCGCACACCTCGGCCGGGCGCCTGCCGACCGAGCTCGGCCTGCGCCTGTTCGTCGACGGCATGATGCAGACGAGCGCGCCCACCGACGCTGAGCGCGGCGCGATCGAGACCGAGGTCGCCGCGCCGGCGTCGATCGCCGACATCCTCGGCCGGACCACCGCCGTTCTCTCGGGGCTGAGCGCGTGCGCCGGGATCGTCCTCGTCCCCCGTTACGAGATGGTCGTCCGCCAGGTCAGCTTCGTGCCGCTGTCGCCGGTCCGCGCACTGGCGATCCTCGTCGGGGCCGACGGGTCGGTCGAGAACCGCGTCATCGACCTGCCGCCCGGGCTGCCGCCGACTGCGCTGATCGAGGCGGCCAATTACATCAACGCCCGCCTCCACGGCCTGACGCTCGCCGAAGCGGCGCTGCGCCTGCGCGAGGAGATCGACGCCGACCGCGCGCAGCTCGACGCGCTGACCCGGACATTGGTCGAGACCGGCCTCGTCAGCTGGTCGGCCGACGGCGCGGCGCGTCCGGTCCTCATCGTCCGCGGCAGCGCCCACCTCGTCGCCGGCGACGACCTCGACCGGGTCCGGACGCTGCTCGACGATCTCGAAGGTAAGGAGG
>CAXTQJ010000011.1:0-7508 GCA_964246245.1 uncultured Sphingomonadaceae bacterium | reverse complement strand
AAGATTTTCATCGGCGCCGAGAACAAGCTGTTTTCCCTGTCGGGTTCGAGCGTTATCGCCGCGCCGTACCGCGCGGGCAGCGGCCGGGTGATCGGCGTCGTCGGCGTCATTGGGCCGACCCGCTTGAATTACGCGCGCGTCGTTCCGATGGTGGATTACACCGCCAAGGCCCTCAGCAGGTTGATCGCATGACCCCGGAAACCGACACCTCGACCGACATTCTCCCCGACGATGCCGTCCATGGCGCGAGCGAAGCCGAGAGCGGCCCCCCCGATCTGTCGGCCGAGGTCGTCCGCCTGACCGACGAGGTCGCCGGCCTCAAGGACCGCCTGCTCCGCGCCGCCGCCGAGACCGAGAACGTCCGCCGCCGGCTCGAGCGCGAGAAGACCGACGCGTCGACCTATGCGATGACCGGCTTTGCCCGCGACCTCTTGGGCGTCGCCGACAACCTCGCCCGCGCCGTCGCCGCGCTCCCCGCCGACGCGCCGGGGTTCGACGCGGTCAAGACCGGGATCGCCGCGACCGAGCGCGAGCTGACCACCGTCCTCACCCGCCACGGCGTGACGCGGGTCGAGGCGGGCGGCCGGCTCGATCCCAACCGCCATCAGGCGATGCTCGAGGTCGACAGCGACGCGCACGAACCCGGCAGCATCGTCGCGGAACTGCAGGCGGGCTATACGATCAAGGACCGCCTGCTGCGGCCGGCGCTGGTCAGCGTTGCGAAAGCAAAGAGCGGAGATCCGGCGAGCGACGCAGCCTGAAACGGGAGGCGGGGCATGATCATCCTGATCGCGCGGTGCGAGATCGATCCGGCGGCGCTGCCGGGGCTCAGGCCGCTGCTCGACCGGACGATGCGGCTGACGTGGGACGAGTCGGACTGCCTCAGCTACTCGATCGCCTTCGAGAACGAGGCGAAGGGCGTCGTCACCATCGTCGAGCGGTGGCGGACCGAAGCGGCGCTGCTCGATTATCTCGCGACGCCGGCGATGCTCGACTTCCACGATGCACTCCAGCCGGTGCTGATCGACCTCGACGCCAAAATCTACGACGTCGCCGGCGAACGCCCGCTGCCGCCGCCGGTACGGGTACCGGTGCTCACGCTGGTCGAGTGATCGGACGGGTCGAATAAGCTGTAGGACAATGTTCCACGTGGAACATTGTCCTACAGCTTGTCCGTCGCTCTCGCTTGCGCTCTATCGGATGCGGTGGGGGTGCGGAGGCGGCGCGGCGGGATGCGGCGGCCAGGCCGGTCGGACGCGGCGACGGCGAGGAGGTCGAGCGACCGGCGGCGGCTGCCGCGCGATGCCCGCACGGCGGCGACCGGCCACCACCGCGTTTCGCCGTTTCCGGCCGCAGCTGAAACCCGATCTCGCGCCGTCGGACATCATGTACCCGCGGCGCGAGGATCGGAAGTCGGCCTACTCGGCCTTGGCGTTGACCGCCGTCTCGGCCAGCTTGCTCGCGAATTCGTCGCCGCCGTAGATTTCCTTGGTCGCGTCGCTCAGCTTCATCGCCGCGTCGACCTCGCCGAGCGCCTTGGCGTAAGCTGCCGCCGTGCCGAAGCCGGCGATGCCGTAGTGCGTCATCCGCTGATACTGCGCGATGATCTGGGCATCGAGCACGGGACCCTTTTCCGGGGCCTCGTCCTCGAGGCAGTGCTTGGTCGCCTCGGCGACGAGCCCTTCCATGCCCTTGCAGTGCTCTTTCTTGACCTTCTCGCCGGCCGCCTCGATCAGCTCCTTGAGAACGTCGGTGTGCTTGGCGATGCCGTCGAGCGACTTGTCGAGCATCTCCTTGAGCCCGGCATCGGTCGCCTTGTTCGCCAGCTTCTTGACGACCCGGGTCATCTGGTCGTTGGCCGACCACAGGTCCTTCATCTCCTCGGCGTAGAGGTCCTGCAGGTCTTCGGGGGCATCCGACATCGTCGTTCTCCTGATGGTGTGCGCAACGTAGCGCGCCGCACACCGCGATGTTCCGGTCGCGGGTCTCAGGCGGCAACGAAGGGCAGCAGATTGCGGTAGACGCCGAGCGGCGGCGCGCCGGCGATGCGCGCGCCATGCTGCAGGAAATACGCGTCGGCGACGATGCACGCCTGCTGTTCGACACCGTAGGCGGCGAACGGCTTGCCGGGAACCAGCGGCAGATAGGCATAAGGCGCGAACGGCCGCCGGGCGAGGATCAGGTTCACGCCCGACTGGACCTGCCAGACGTGGGTCAGCTCGTGGACGAGCAGGGCGCGGCTGGCGAGGCCGGCGGCGGCGAAGTCGTCGCGCCATTCGGGGCCGCGCGGGTGGAACCAGACGTGGCCGTCGGGGGCCATGACGACGCGGCGCGGCTGGAACGGAAACCATTTGCCGCGGCGGAGGGTGACCGGGCCGGGGTCGAGCGCGGTGCCGAAGACGCTTTCGGCAATGCTGCGCTCGCCTGCAGTCAGCGACCGGGCGTGGTGGACGCGCGGCACGTCACATCGCCGTGCCCGGCATCGCCGCGGCGGCAGCGACCGTCGCGGCGACCGTCACCACCGCTCCGTCGGCGAACGTGAGGGCGAGCGGGATCGTCGCGCCGGGACGGATGCCTGGCGGGACGCCGAACAGCATCAGATGGCGCCCGCCGGGGGCGAAGGCGACCGTGGCTCCGGCGGCGACGCGCACGGCCGGCAGCCGGTCCATCCGCATCACGCCGCCGGCTCCGCTCGACCCGTGGAGCTCGACCCGCGCGAGCGGACTGGTGACGCCGGTCAGCTCGACCGGCGCCGGCCCCGCCGTCAGGGTGAAATAGCCCGCCGCCGGCCGGCCGGGGACGACCGCGAGCCGGACGGTCGCGCCGGTCACCCGCACCGCGGTCGCCGCCGCCGCCGGCGCGGTGCCGGTGACCATCGCGACGACGAGCAGCGCGACCGCGCCGACGCACGCCAGCCACCCCAATATCCGCGCCATCATCGCCGCTCCATCCTGATCCATGATAACATAGGCGGACGTTGCCCTCGGCGTAACCGACCGCGACGCCGCGGCACGACGTGTCGCGGTCGGCCGGCCGGTGCCGGCGCCGAAGCTAGCTTGCAGCGACTTTCCGCCTCACTATATCGGCCGGGCAAGATCGGTCGGGGTCGCTTCGCGGAAGGGCCCGGGCCGGCGTCAACGCTATGCAAGAAGGACGGACATGGCCAAAGTCATCGGGATCGACCTGGGTACCACCAACAGCTGCGTCGCCGTGATGGAAGGCAGCACCCCCAAGGTCATCGAGAACGCGGAGGGCGCGCGCACGACCCCGTCGCAGGTCGCCTTCACCAGGGACAAGGAACGCCTCGTCGGCCAGCCGGCCAAGCGCCAGGCGGTGACCAACCCCGAGAACACCATCTTCGCGGTCAAGCGCCTCATCGGCCGGACCTTTGCCGATCCGCTGACGCAGAAGGATGCGGGCCTCGTCCCGTACAAGATCGTCAAGGGCCCCAACGGCGACGCGTGGGTCGCGGCGGGCGGCGAGGAGTATTCGCCGAGCCAGATCAGCGCCTTCATCCTGCAGAAGATGAAGGAGACCGCCGAGGCGTATCTCGGCGAGACCGTGACCCAGGCGGTCATCACCGTCCCCGCCTACTTCAACGACGCCCAGCGCCAGGCGACCAAGGACGCCGGCAAGATCGCGGGCCTCGAGGTGCTGCGCATCATCAACGAGCCGACGGCGGCGGCGCTCGCCTACGGCCTCGACAAGCAGGGCGCGAAGACGATCGCGGTCTACGACCTCGGCGGCGGCACCTTCGACGTGTCGGTGCTCGAGCTCGGCGACGGCGTGTTCGAGGTCAAGTCGACCAGCGGCGACACCTTCCTCGGCGGCGAGGACTTCGACGCCAAGGTCGTCACCTTCCTGTCCGACGACTTCAAGAAGGCCGAAGGCATCGACCTGACCAAGGACAAGCTCGCCCTCCA
Organism: uncultured Sphingomonadaceae bacterium; assembly: GCA_964246245.1. GTDB lineage: Bacteria > Pseudomonadota > Alphaproteobacteria > Sphingomonadales > Sphingomonadaceae > Polymorphobacter_B. The sequence goes on along the minus strand of CAXTQJ010000011.1, from coordinate 3,585 downwards.
GCGCCTGAAGGAGGCGGCCGAGAAGGCCAAGATCGAGCTGTCGTCGTCGGCGTCGACCGAGGTCAACCTGCCCTTCATCACCGCCGACGCGACCGGGCCGAAGCACCTCGTCAAGACGATCACCCGGACCGACCTCGAGAAACTGGTCATCGACCTGATCGAGCGGACCCGCAAGCCGTGCCTCGACGCGATCGCCGAGGCCGGGGTCAAGACGAGCGAAATCGACGAGGTCGTCCTCGTCGGCGGCATGACCCGCATGCCGCGCGTCCGCGAGTTCGTGAAGCAGCTGTTCGGCAAGGAGCCGAACACCAGCGTCAATCCCGACGAGGTCGTCGCGATGGGTGCCGCGATCCAGGCCGGGGTCCTGCAGGGCGACGTCAAGGACGTGCTGCTGCTCGACGTGACGCCGCTGTCGCTCGGCATCGAGACGCTGGGCGGCGTGTTCACCCGGATGATCGACCGCAACACGACCATCCCGACCAAGAAGACGCAGACCTATTCGACCGCCGACGACAACCAGTCGGCCGTGACCATTCGCGTCTTCCAGGGCGAGCGCGAGATGGCGGCGGACAACAAGCTGCTCGGCCAGTTCGACCTCGTCGGCATCCCGCCCGCGCCGCGCGGCCTGCCGCAGATCGAGGTGACCTTCGACATCGACGCCAACGGCCTCGTCAGCGTCAACGCCAAGGACAAGGGCACCGGCAAGGAGCAGCAGATCCGTATCCAGCCGTCGGGCGGCCTGTCGAAGGACGACATCGAGGGCATGGTCAAGGATGCCGAGCGCTTCGCCGAAGAGGACAAGAAGCGCCGCGCGGTCGCCGAGGCGCGCAACCAGGCCGACAGCCTGATCCACTCGACCGAGCGCCAGCTCGGCGAGCACGGCGACAAGGTCACGCCCGAGGTCAAGAGCGAGATCGAGACCGGCATCGCCGACCTCAAGGCGATCCTCGACGGCGGCGACGCCGACGCGCTCGCCGCCAAGACGACGGCGCTCCAGATGTCGGCGATGAAGCTCGGCGAGGCGATCTACAAGGCCGAGGCCGAGAAGCCGCCCGAGGGCGACGCGGCGAAGAAGGACGACGACGTCGTCGACGCCGAGTTCAGCGAAGTCGACGACCACAAGTAAGCGAAAGGCCTCCCCTCCCTGTCGCGGGAGGGGAGGCTTACGAGGTCGATGATGATGGGCTCGTCTGCTGTTTCTGCGCTTGCCGTCGGAGCGCCGTCGCCGGTCCGCGACAGCGCCGGCTCTGGCCACAACTCCCGGAGGTTCGGGCGGATGTACGCGATCACCTTCGACCTCGACACGACCGCGCTACAGCAATCCTATCCGACACCGTCGTACACCAGCGCCTATGGTGAGATCATAAATTTCCTGACCTCGAGGGGTTTCGAGTGGGTGCAGGGTAGCGGCTATTTCGGCGACGAGACCGTCGATGCCGTCAAATGCGTGCTCACCGTGCAACGACTGAGCCGGAGGTTTCCGTGGTTCCGGGCATCGGTGCGGGACATTCGGATGCTCAGGATCGAAGAGAATAACGACTTGCTGCCCACCATTATGGACGCAGAAGACGACTGATGGCAGCAGCCGACATCGACTATTACGAACTGCTCGAATGCGAGCGGACCGCCGACGACGGGACGCTGAAGTCGGCGTATCGCCGCCTCGCGATCCGCTGGCATCCCGACAAGAACCCCGGCGACCACGCCGCCGAAGCGAAGTTCAAGGCGATCAGCGAAGCCTATGACTGCCTGAAGGACCCGCAGAAGCGCGCCGCCTACGACCGCTACGGCAAGGCCGGGGTCCAGGGCGGCGGTGGGGCCGGGCCGCAGGGGTTCGGCGGCTTCTCCGACATCTTCGAGGACATCTTCGGCCAGTTCACCGGGCGCGGGCGGCAATCGTCGGGGCGTGGGCAGGACCTGCGCTACGACCTCGAAATGACCTTCGAGGAGGCGTTCGCCGGCAAGACCGCGACGCTGACGATGGAAGTCGCCGCGACGTGCGCGACGTGCGACGGCCGCGGGGCGAAGCCGGGGACGGCCGCCAAGACGTGCGCGACGTGCCGCGGCCAGGGCAAGGTCGGGATGCGGCAGGGCATGTTCATGGTCGAGCGCGCGTGCCCGACGTGCCACGGCAGCGGGCAGATCATCCCCGAGCCGTGCGACACCTGCCACGGCGCCGGCCGCGTCGAGCGGGAAAAGAACCTCGAGGTCAAGGTTCCCGCCGGGGTCGACGACGGCACCCGCATCCGCGTCGCCGGCGAGGGCGAAGCGGGTCAGCGCGGGGCCGGGCCGGGCGACCTCTACATCTTCGTCGCGTTGAAGCCGCACGCGATCTTCAAGCGCGAGGGAACGACGCTGTTCGCGCACGTGCCGGTGTCGATCACGACCGCCGCGCTGGGCGGCGAGATCGAGGTGCCGGGGCTCGACAAGCTGCCGGCGACGATCAAGGTCCCCGCCGGCATTCAGTCGGGCAAGCAGCTCCGGGTGCGCGGCCGGGGGATGCCGGCGCTGTCGAGCAACGGTCGCAGCCATGGCTTCGGCGACCTTGTCGTCCAGATCGACGTCGAGACGCCGGTCAAGCTGTCGAAGCGCCAGCGCGAACTGCTCGAGGAGTTCCAGGCGCTCGAGGCAGGCGAGGGCAATTTCCCCGCCCAGTCGGGCTTCTTCGCCAAGATCAAGGGGATGTGGAGCGAGCTGACCGATTAGCCCGCTCCACCGTCAGTCGCCTAGCAGTTGCGCTCGACCGAATCGCCGACCGCCGCGCCGACGCCGGCACCGGCGACCGTCGCGAAGCCGCGGTCGTAGCGGTGGCTGACGCCCGCGCCGATCAGACCGCCGGCGATCGCGCCGAGGACCGCACCGCCGCCGGTGTCGCGGCAGCGATAGCCGCCGGCGTAGCCATAAGCCGGATAGCCGCCGTAGGCATAGGCGGCGGGACGACCGTAGGCATAGGCCGGATAGCCGCCGTACCCGTAGGCCGGATAGCCATAAGCGGGGTAGCCGTAGCCGTAGGCATAAGCCGGCGCATAATAATAAGGTCGGCCGTAATAATACGGCCGCGCGTAGACGGGATACCGCCCGTAATAGCCGTAACCATAGGGCCGGCCGTAATAGCCGCCGCGCCAGTAGGCGGCGGCCGGGGTCGCCAGCGCCGCGGCGGCGGTCGCGGCCAGCGCCGCACCGAGGATGAACCGCTTCATCGGATCTACTCCTTCACACGAACTCAACCGGTTGGCCGCCAACACGCGAAGCCGTCGTCAGCCACCGTCGTCACCTATGGTCGCTTCGCGCTGAACGATCCCTGAACCTTTCGTTCACGGAACTTCGCCGCGGGTCGATGCTTGGAGCGTAACGACTTTTCGCCAGCGAGGACCTTCGATGCGCTTTCTCATCGCCGCTGCCGTCGCCGCCGCGACGCTCTCCGCGACCGCCGCCGACGCGCGCCATTATTATTACAGCCGGACCCACGCCCAGTGCCGCGCCCATAAACGCACCGCCGGACACCACGGCATTGCCATCGGCGGGGTGGCCGGGGGGGCGGGGACGGCGCTGCTCGGCGGCGGCGTCGGCGGCGCGCTGGTCGGC
>CAXTQJ010000010.1:27526-28113 GCA_964246245.1 uncultured Sphingomonadaceae bacterium | reverse complement strand
AAGCACACCGATAACCCGACGGTGCCGGCCGGCGCTTTGCTGCGAGGTGGGGCCAAGGCGAGGTAGTCATCACCACGCCGGCCATCGCGAAGGAAACGGCCGCATCAGCTCGGCGCACCGCGCTACGGCTTGAGCTGGAGGACCATGTTGGCGACGACGTTGACCAGGCTCGGGTTCGACAGATTGAGCGAGACGAGCCGCTCGTCGCGGCTAAACCGCTCGCGCTGAGCGTCGAAATACTGGATCATCGCGGCGCGCGCGGTGGCGACGTCGCGGCTCCGCAGGCCGTCGACGATGGCGAGGCGGTGCGGCTGGAAGTCAAGCGCGCGCGATCGCCAGAAACGGACGCCCCGCTTGGCCAGCGCGTTGACCTGGACCTCGTTGAGCAGGGCGAGCAAGAAAACCTCGAGCGAGTTGAGCAGCGGCGCATGCGACGCCGCCGACACCGCGCGCTGGAAGTCGAGGATGCGGGCGATGACGCCCTCGATGGTCTTGACCTCGCCCAGCCGGTCGAAGGCCGCGCACGCAACGGCGATGGCGGCGAAATCGTCGGCGGTGACGTTCGCCGCCGCCAGCTCGATCGAGTG
>CAXTQJ010000010.1:23741-27516 GCA_964246245.1 uncultured Sphingomonadaceae bacterium | reverse complement strand
GGACCTGGCGCAGGCCGAGCACCTCCATCATTCCGACGCTGTTGAGCTGGAGCAGCGTCTGCAGTGCCGACGCCACGCCAAAGTCGCCCTGGCTGCGAACGAACGAGCCGCTGCCATGGAGAACCTCGATCAGGCCGATCGTTTCGAGTGAGCGGATTGCTTCCCGCACCGTCGGCTGGCTGACACCGAAGCGGTCGGACAAATCCTTCTCGCTCGGTAGGCGGCCGCCGTCGGGCAGGCGGCGCATGACGATGTCCTGCCGCAGGGTCTCGATGATCTCGTCGACGAGCTTGACCTTCCGTCGTCGCGGGACGCGGTCACCGGCCGCCGCACTCTCGCTTGTCATGTCATCTGTTCACCTACCCACGTCGACCCACGGAAGCAGGCCGTGTGGCCGTCGGTCAAGCCCGCGCGACGCGGCCCGATGTCGCCTGCCGGCGTGCGACCTCCTTGGCCACGAAGTCGGCGAAGGTCGCGGGGGGCCGTCCGAGTAGCCAGCCGAGGACGTTGGCGTTGCCGACGAAGTCGTGACTGCTGTAGCGCGCCGCGATCGCGCGGCTCGCCCGCAGCTGATAGTCGCGGGCAGCAGCATCGCCCTCGCCGAAACGCGCGCGGCTGAAGGTGGCGGGGTCGATGCCCTCGACCGCGATCTCGCGCCGGAGTACGGCAGACAGCTCGCTGCCGATGTCGTGCGCGGTCAGCCAGCCGGGTGCGGCCAGCTCGTAGGTCGCGGCGAGATGGCGTTCCGGGGCTGCGAGGACCATCGCCGCGACCTCGGCCACGTCGTCGAGATCGACCATCGACTGCCGCCGGTCGAGCGCCCACGACAGGCGGAAGACGCCCTCGGCGAAAACCGGCTCGAGCCGGTGGGCGAGCATGTAGTTGGCCGGCTGGAGGATGGTGAAGCCGAGACGCGACGACAGCAGGTGCTCTTCGATGTCGCGCTTGGCCTCGTGCTGGATGAGATCGGTGGTGATCGCATGCAGGACCGAGCTGAAAACGAAGTGGCCGACGCCGGCGGCGCGGGCGGCGTCGACCATCGCGAAGCCGATCGCGCGTTCGTCGGGGTGCAGCGTCGGTCCGACATGGTAGACGCCGTCTATTCCATCGGTCGCGGCGACCACGAAAGCGCGATCGGCGAGATCGCCGACCAGCACCTCGGTGACGCCACCCGCGCGCAGCGCAGCGGCCGACGCGGGGGTTCGGACGCAGGCGCGGACGCGGTGACCATCTGCGATCAGGCGCGGGATCAGCCGTGATCCCTGGTTGCCGTTGGCGGCGGTGACGAGAATCACGGTGGTCATCCTGAGGTTTAGCGATCACCCTTATGGCCACAACGGCATTTGATCAACTGACCAAGTGACTCACTTGACCGTTTCGCCGCGCGCTTGTAGTTGACGGATAGGCCATAAGGATCGGCGCGTCGGGTGACAGGACAACGAAGCTTCGACGATGACGCGACGGAGGTATCGAGTGAAGTGCTTACCGGCGTCATGGCGGGGCCGGTGGCCGGCCTCGCCTTCGCCACGCCGACGATCGCAGGCACGACCAATGCGCGCGGCGAGTTCACCTATCGCGTCGGCGAGGCGGTGACCTTCGCCATCGGGCGGCTCGTTCTCGGCGCGACGGCGGGGGCAACGCGGGTGAACCTCGCGCAGCTCGTCCCCCGCGTCGCCGGCAAGATCGATCGGCTCCACGATCCGCTGGCGACCAATCTCGCCCGCTTCGTCCACACGCTCGACCGCGACGGCGACGTCGAGGCCGGCGTCGTCATCGATCCCGCCGTCCATGTGGTGGTCGACCGAGGCTTCAACTTCGCGCAAGCGCCGGCCGACTTCGCCGTCGACCCCGCCGTCGTCGACCTCGTCGGCCGCCTCAATGCGGCTCCCGACGTGTTCTCCGGCAGGACGCCGCGGGCGCTGCGGTCGGCGGCGGCGGCACGTAACGAGCTGCGGCGCAACATCCGCGGCATCATCAAGGCGACCGACGTCCGCGTACCTCTGCGAGACGGTTCGTACGTTCTCGCCGATGTCTTTCGTCCGGCCGGCGACGAGCCGGCCCCGGTCATCATGAACAAGGGTTTCTACGGCAAGAGCTTCTATCACGAGTGCATCTGCAGCGAGGCCGATGCGGAGGCCAAGGAGGAGCTCGAAGACCGCTACTTCTCGGGCAACCCCGACGGGCTCCAGTACGAGAACCACGAGAGCGTCGACGCCGCCGAGTGGGTGCCGCACGGCTATGCGTGCATCCGCGTCGACGCGCGTGGCGTGTGCAACAGCCCCGGAGTCCAGGCGCCGTTTAGCGTCCAGGAAGCGCAGGACTATTACGACGCGATCGAGTGGGCCGGGACGCAAGCTTGGTCGAACGGCAACGTCGGGCTGTGGGGCATGTCGTACCTCGCGATGACGCAGCACAACGTCGCCAGCCTCCAGCCGCCGCACCTCAAGGCGATGATCGCGCTGGGGACTGACGCCGATATCTACAACGAGGCGCTGTACGGCGGCGGCATCTTCGGTTCGGGCTTCTGGAACTGGTGGTGGAAGATCTGGTCGGGCCGGAACCACTGCGGCGACCGGCGCGAGACCGACTGGATGGCGCGGGCGCTGGCGACGCCGTTCGACGACCGCGGCGCCTACGGCCCGAACGGCTCGATCTTCATGAGCCCCGACCTGGCCCGCGCGACCGCGCCGGTATGGATCGTCGGCCCGCAGACCGGAGTCACCATCCACCAACTCGGCAGCAGCGAGACCTTCATCCGCTCGACCGCAGCGGCGGGGCGGCGGTTCGACTTCGTCGACGCGTGGTTCCCCTACTCGTATGCCGATACGACGATCGCCGACCATCGTCGCTTCTTCGATCACTGGTTGAAGGGCATCAACAACGGCGTGATGACCGAGCCGCCGGTGCGGGTCCAGGTGCGAACCGGGGGCGGGTCGTATCTCCTCCTCCACGAGAGCGAATGGCCGATCGGGCGGACCGAGTATCGCCGCTGGTACCTCGACGCGATGCCGTCGGACTGGCGTGGCGACCCCCGCCGCGCGGACTTCGGCCGCATCGCCGCGACGCCGCCGGTCACCGCTGCCCAAGCGGCTTATTCAGCCGATATCGATCCCGGTCCGCCCGTGCTTGCTCCGACCGGATCGGACGCGGGGACGCCGCGCTGGTCGACCGGGGTGTCGTTCGTCGGCGATCCGCTACCTGAGGACATGATGCTCGTTGGTTACATGAAGGCGGGGCTGTGGGTGTCGTCGACCAGCGGCGACATGGACGTCTATGTCTCGCTTCGCGTCCTCGACGAGGACGACCGCGAGATCCGCTACGAGGCCGTCGTCCATCCAATCGATCCGGTCCATCCGCACCCCGTCGGCCACGGCATGCTCAAGGCGTCGCACCGCGCGCTCGATCACGAACGGTCGTCGGAGCGCTGGCCGGTCCCGTCGCACGCCGCCGCCGACCACGTGCCACTGGCGCGGGGCGAGATCGTCTACATCGAGGTCGGACTCAACCCGAGCAGCGCCTTGATCCGCCGTGGCTGCCGGCTGCGGGTCGACATCCAACCCTATTCGCCCGCGGGTCTGCCCGTTCGTGCCTACGACGTCGGCTATCACGCCGGCGCGACCAACACCATTTACACCGGTCCCGACCAGCCCAGCTTCGTCCAGCTGCCGCTCGTCCCGATCGTCCAGTCATGAGGAGAGCCCGATGAGCGCGATCGACAAGACGGCACGAACGGCGGCGGTGGTCGACAACGTCCGGGCGCTCGCCCCGACCCTGC
>CAXTQJ010000010.1:17294-23731 GCA_964246245.1 uncultured Sphingomonadaceae bacterium | reverse complement strand
CGCGATCTCACCGCAGCGCTCGGCAACGTCACGAGCGCCGCGCGCGGCGAACACAAAGCCGCCGCCATCGCCGCGCACCGCAAATCGACCGACGCCCGCCGCGCCGCGCTGCGTGCGCGGTACGACGAAGCCGTCATTCATCCGCAAGTGCTGGTCGAAGCGCTCAACGAAATGCTGCCCAAGGACTGCTTCATCCTTAATGACGCGGTCACGACCGGCGGCTATCTCGCCGACGCGACGATCGCCGATCTCGACGCTGCCGGTGCCTTCAATATCGCCAGCCCGGCGGAGTTCGGCGGCGACGAGCTGAGCGTCCGCCAGCAGCTTGACGTCATCGTCGAGGTTGCCAAGGCCGACGGCTCGTGCGGCTGGACGGTCTGGGTCGCCGCCTCGACCAACTGGCTCCCAGCGGGGTGTGGGCCGCAGGTGATCGAGGAAGTTTACGGCGCGCCGTGGGTGGGCCCACGGGTGGCGGGATCGAGCCACTTCCCCGCGACCAAGGGCCGGGCGCGGCGAATCGACGGCGGCTGGGTCGTCACCGGGGGGCCGTGGACCTTTGGCAGTGACGCGCTCTGGGCCCCCTATACCAACCTCGGCTGCATGGCCGACGACGGCGATGGCAAGTATCTCGTCGGCGTCCAGGTTCCGCGCGATCAGCTTCGCTTCATCGACGACTGGCAAGTCGCCGGAATGCGCGCGACGGGAAGCGTCTCCCTCGCGCTGCCGTCCGAGGAGCTGTTCGTCCCCAATCATCGCGTCACCGACTTTCGCGACGTCACCGGAGCGCGGATCGCCAGCGGCCTAAAGGGCTCACTGTGGCGCGCACCGTCGCTCGGCTGGGCCTTCAGCCTGATGGCGGGCATGTCGATCGGCATCGCCGAGGGGGCGCTCGAGCGCTTCCTCGACCGCTCGGCCGGCCGGCCTATCCGCGGCACGACGTACAAGAACCAGCTCGAGGCTCCGCTGACCCACCTGATGCTCGCCGAGGTCCACAGCAAGATCCGCTCGGCAACGCTGATCGCGCGGGCCAACGCCGACGAGACCGACCGGCTCGGCCAGCTTGCCGCCGCCGGCACCCCCGCCGACCCCGAATACATGCAGAAGTTCAGCGCGCGGGTGCTGGTCGAGACGGCCTATGCCGCCAAGTGGTGCGCCGAGGCGATCGAGCTCCTCCAGCGCAATTCGGGTTCGACGGCGATCATGGACAGCGAGCCGATCCAGCGGGCATGGCGCGATGCGCGCGTCGTCACCCTCCACGGCGCGCTCAATCTCGAGGCGCTGTCGGAGAACTACGGCCGGCTCATGGCCGGCATTCAGCCGCACGCTTTCGCCGGCATTACGACGCTCGATCGTTTTGCTCCGGCGGCAGTCAAGCAGGCCGCCTGACGGCCGGCGCGGACAGCCGACACCCCGGACGGCAGGTTGCCGTCCGGGGTGCGAGGCTCAGCCCTTGATGGCCTCGAAGTAGCGAATCTTTCCCGCCGCGACCGCCTTGGCGAGCGTGTTGGTGTCCATGTCGGGGTGATGTTCGGGGACGGGGACCGGTACGCGTGGATTGCCGGTCCACGACACCAGCTTGGCGATGCGGTCCTTGATCCGCCAGCCGCCGGGCGTGCGCACGAAGACGTCGTCGTACCACCCGGTCCCAACCCACTGCGGGCCGCCCTCGGCGTCGTCGCGGACGAGAATCCAGTTGCCGTAGCAGAACGAATTGGCGCGGTCGCCGTCGATGTGGACGAGGTGGCCGGTCATGCGGTGCTGCTGGTTGTCGAGCGTCTCGTGGAACATGTCGAACGACCGCTTGAAGTTTTCGAGCCCGTTCCACACCGCGCCGGCGGGTCCAAACTCGGCACGGATGTCGTCGGTGAACACCCGGTCGAACAGCATCCACTGATGCGAATCAAGGGCGAAGGCGTAGAGGTTGAGCACCTCTGTAACGGCGGCCTTGTCGTCTGCGGTCATGTCTCTCTCCCCATGGTGCAACATTGTTGAATATGAGACTAATATCACTATGAGAGAGTCGTCAACGGCGCGATGATTGTGACGACGAAGGGGGAGGGTGCATGACGCGCTGGCGGGTGTTGCTCGGCTGTTTCGTCGGCATGGGCATCGCCACGCCGGCGATCCTGCTGTTGCCGATAGGCCTATTCGTCAAGCCGGTGACCGCCGAGTTCGGCTGGTCGCGCGGCGATCCTGTCGGCTGCGGCGCTGGGCAATGCGCTGATCCTGCCGCTCGCCGGCTACCTCGTCGACCGCTTCGGCGTGCCGCGCGTCGTCGCCGTCGGAACGACGCTCGGCTGCGCGAGTTATGCCGCGCTGTCGGGTGCCCATAGCTATCCGGCCTTTCTCGGCCTCGTCCTGCTGTCAGTGATCGCCGGCAACCTCGCCAGCTATCCGGCCTACATGGGGCTGGCGCAGCGCTGGTTCGACAAGCATCTCGGGCTGGCACTGGCGGTCACCTCGACCGGCCAGGCGGCCGGGGTCGCCGGTTTCTCGTCGCTGATCGCCTATCGTATCGCATATGGCGGCTGGCGGTCGGCCTTCCTCGTCGCCGGCGCCGTCGCCTTCGTCATCGGCATGGCCAACCTCGCCTTCCTCATCCGCGACAACCGCGGCCCGCTCCCTCCGGCCGAATGGCGCGCAACGGCGGCCGCCGCCGCCGTCGGCGTGACCCTCGCGCAGGCGTTGCGGACGCGCGACTTCTGGCTCTACTCAGTGGCGGCGCTGCTAGTCATCCTCGCGCTGGTCGGCACCAACTTCAATCTGCCGGCCTTACTGTCCGATCGCGGTGCGACCCCGGGGACGATCGCCGCCGTCGTCGCCATAGGCGCCGGCGGGTCGCTCGCCGGGCGGATGGTCACCGGCGTGATGCTCGACCGCTTTCCCGCGCGGGTCGTCGCCGCGGTCTTCTTCCTGGGTCAGGCGATCGGCCTGCTGCTCCTGCGCAGCGGCCTTGAGTGGGTGATGGTCGCGGGCTTCCTCCTCGGCGTCGCGCAGGGGGCCGAGATCGACTTCCTCGGCTTCGTCGTCGCGCGACGCTTCGGCCGGCGCGAGTACAGCCGCATTTTCGGAACGTGCTTCGGCATCACCCTGATCGGCGCGGTGCTCGGCCCGCTGGTAATGGCCGCGATCTTCGACCGGACGGGGTCGTATGATGCCGGACTGCTGCTGTTTCCGGCGCTGCCCGTCGCGGCCTTTGGCCTGCTGTGCCTGGCCCGGCTGTCGGGCGGCGCGCTAGGGGTAGAGCGCCCGGCGTAGCGCGGTGATCAGGTCGGCGCGGAAGTCGTCGGCGATGCCGAGCCCGACGAAGGCGTCGAACAGGTGGAACGCTCTGGGCACGACGGTCAGGCGGACGGGTACGCCGGCGGCGGTCAGCGCGCTCGCAAAGTCGATATCCTCGGCAAAGAACAGGTCGATCCCGCCGACGCCGATCCACGCCGGGGGTAGCCCGGCGAGCGACGCGGCGCGCGCTGGGACCGCGCCCGGGGGTGCGCCGGCCAATCCCGCCGGCCGGCCGAGGAGCGCGCTCCAGCCGAAGCGGTTGCGCTGCGCATCCCACAGGATTGTTCCTATATGCGCCGCCACCTCGACCGTGCTCCCCGTCCGGTCGTCGAGCATCGGGTAGACCAGTCCTTGGAAGGCCAGCGCCATCTCGCCGCGGTCGCGCACCGCGAGAGCGAGCATCGCGGCGTGGCCGCCGCCCGCGCTCTCCCCGACGACGGCGATGCGTTCGCGGTCGACGCCGAGGTCGCCGGCCGAATCCCAGAGCCACTTCAGGGCGGCATAATTGTCGGCGAGCGCACCGGGGAACACCGTCTCCGGGGCCAGCCGGTAATCGACCGAGACGACGAGGCAGTCGAGCGCGGCGGCGATCTCCTGCGTTCGCCACAGGCTTGCCGGGGGGGGGCCGGCGACGACGCCGCCGCCAGGGAGGTGTCCGAGGGCCGGCCCGGGCCGGCCGCTACGCGGCGGCGCAATGACGAGTACGCGGACCGGCGGTGCTCCGCTGATGCCGGCGATGACGCGCGACGACCACGCCGGCGTAGCGTGCGGCCGCGGCAGGAACGGCGGTACCGCGCCGCGCATCATCGCCAGCGCTGCCGCCGTCAGCGGCTCGCGGGTGACGGCGAGCAGCGACGGCACGACCGGCCGCAGCTCGGGATCGATCGAGAAGTCAATGGCTGCCGTCATCCTGCGCGGCCGACCCTCCTAGAACTTGAAGCGGATCGACGCCTCGTAGGTCCTTGGCTCGCCCGGCTGTTCGTTCGGGTAGGTCACGGTGTCGAAAGCGACCACTCCGCCGATATACTGGTGGTTGAACAGGTTGCGGACATAGGCGCTGATCTGCCAGTTCTTCCAGCTGTAGCTCGTGTTTAGGTTGGTTAGGGCGTAGCCGGGGGTCCGATACAGCGCCAGCACCTGGGTCGCCGTGATGCCGGGGGCGAGGGTGCCGGGGATGCCCGGATAGGCGAAGCCGGCGGGAACCCCCTGATAGTCGTTGATATAGCTCGAGCTGTAGGTTTCCTCGGCGGTCAACTCGATCTTGCCCGGTCCGAGATCGTGCTGGAAGGTCACCGAACCGTTGACCGAATGCTTGGGCGAGCGGACCAGCGGGATGCCGGTGAAGTCGACCTGCGGCGCGGGCAGCGGCGGGACGACGTAGCTGGTCAGTTTCGAATCAACATAAGTGTACTGGACCCCGACCCGCAGGTTGCTCGACAGGATGCCTACCGCGTCGAGGTCGACGCCGCGGCCATGAGCGTTGCCGGTATTGGTCGTCAACGTGGTCAGCGCGCCGTTGATGAAAACGTTCTGGCTGAATTGAAGCTTTTTGTACTGGTTGTCGAACAGGGCGACGTTGAGCTGCAGGCGGCGATCGAACAGTCGCGACTTGACGCCGAGTTCGAACGCGTCGACGTTCTGTTCTCCGTAATTGATCAGCGCCGCGCCACCGGTGTTGAGCCCGCCCGGCGAGTTGCCGCGGGCATAGCTGCCGTAGAAGGTCACGTCGGGGGTCAGTTTGTAGCTGAGGTTGGCGCTGCCGGTCAGCGCGTCGAACGTCGCATGGCGGTAGGTGATCGGCGTGGACGGGATGAGGACGTTGGTCGTCGTGTAGAAGAAGGTGCCGGTCGTCCCCGAGATGTCGTCGTTGCTGTAGCGCAGGCCGACGGTCAGGTTGAGCCGGTCGGTGAAATCGTAACCGACTTGGCCGAAGGCGGCATAGGCGTCGGTCTTGGTGTAGACTGGCTGGTAGATCGCCTTGAAATGCGCGAGGTCGTACAGCTGCGCGCCGGGGCCGAACGCCGCGAACGGATGGGCGAGGTCGACGCCCTTGCCACCGCCCTGGTCGCTGTTGACGTGAAGGATATATATGCCGGCGAGATAACTGAGGCCGCCGATCTTGTTCGACAGGCGCACTTCCTGCGAGGCGCGGTCTTCTTCATACGGTGTGTCGCCGGTGGCAAACGCCAGCCGAGTCAGGTCGAGCGACAGGCGGAGCTCCTGCTTGCTGTGCTGATAATCGGTCAGCGAGGCGAGCTCGCCGATCGGGGTCTGGATGCGGAGGTCGAGCGTCCCCTCCTGGCCGCTGGTCCGGGCCGAATTAGGCGTCGGGTAGATGCCGGTCCACACGTTGTGGCTCAACGTGACGGCGTTGACCGCGGCGGGATTGAACGGATCGGCGAACAGCGCCAGCTGACCCAGCGGCGCCGGGATATGGCCGCTATGGACCGACCCCTGCGGATCGTCGTCGCGCAGGATCGTGCCGGTCAGCCGGGCCGTGACGGTATCGCTCGGCTCCCACAGCAGACGGACGCGGCCGACCGAACGATCATAGCCGAAGCCGCGGTTGCCGGTGACGGGGTCGTAGGTGAAGCCGTCGCGCTTCTCGTGGAGGCCGAAGACGCGGACCGACAGCGTGTCGCCGAGCGGGACCGAGATGGCGCCGCGGACGTGATACAGGTTTTCGCCATAGACCGAGCTGCCGCCGTAGCCGCCGTCGATATAGCCCGAAAAGTCGTGCGTCGGATCATTGCCGACGAGGTTGATCGCGCCGGCATAGGTCGAGCGGCCGTAGAGAGTGCTCTGCGGGCCCTTGGCGACCTCGACCCGCTCGGTGTCGACGGCGTTAATCAGGGTGACCAGCGTCGGCGCGACGAACACGCCGTCCTCGAAAACGCCGACCGCGGTATTGGTCGCGACGCCGGCGACCGGGCGGTTGCCAAAGCCGCGGACGCCGATCGCCGGGATCGGACCGAAGGCGCGGAAGGTCAGCCCCGAGACCTGCGACTGGAGGTCGGCGAGCGTGCTCAGCCGGTCGACTTGGTCGCCGGTTACGGCGGAGACGCTCGCCGGAATGTCCTGGAGCCGTTCCGACACGCGCCGCGCAGTGACGACGATGTCGCCGAGCCGGTCGCTGGTCGCCTCCGCTGGAACGG
>CAXTQJ010000010.1:0-17284 GCA_964246245.1 uncultured Sphingomonadaceae bacterium | reverse complement strand
CCTCCGACACGACCGGCCTCACGCCGCCGCGCGGGCGTCCCGTCCGGTCCCGCGGCCGCGGCGCCCGCGCCCGCGTTCCGGTGGGCCGCCCGCCGCCCGGCCGCGGCGGGCGTGGCCGGCTGGACGCTGGCGGCAGGCCCGTCTGAGACCTGCGCGGCGGCGGGAACCGACGCCGCGATCAGCGCGAGGGTCGAGCCGAATGCGAGCCAGATGGAAAGCGACCGCGCGCGGCGGAGCCCGCCGGATCGAGCGTGGTGATGGTGCGGCATATGCCCTCCCCTTGAACCTCTGGCGCTCGCCTTGACGTCGAGCATCCGTTTCAGTGAGAGGTAACTCAATATGAGAGCACCGTCAACATCGGGGTAATCAGGTCTCGTGGGGAGTGACGACGATCATCGCAGCGGGTGTCGCCCCATCGTTGCGCACCGCGCGGGCTTCGTGCGGCGGCACGTGAATGCTGTCCAGCGGGCCAAGCTCATGACGCGTACCATCGGCCGCGACGATCGTCAGCCGGCCTTCGGTCACGACATAGACCTTGCCGACCGGGGCCGCGCCCATCGGCACGCCGGCCCCTGGCGCGAAAGTCGAATGCCCGACCAGCGCGAAGGCCGTCGTTGCGTCGCCGCCCTGCAACCGCCGCGCGACAACATCGTCATGGTCGGGCGCGGTATAGAACGCCGCCTTGTCGAACCGGACAACGTCCATTGTTTCACGCCCTCCGCCGGCGGCCCGGCCGACGCCCGGCCGCCGTTGACAAAGTCATATGGTGACATAGTAAGACTGGCCATACCCGGTCAAGGTCTTCCGGGCGGCAGGCGACACCAGCGGCCGCGCCGGGCAGAAGAATTTAAGGGTCGCGGAATGGCGAGCGATAACGCGGCGGGCGCACCCGGAACGATCGTCGATGTCGCGATCGTCGGCGGCGGCCCGGTCGGGCTGTTCGCCGCGGTGCTGCTCGAACGGCAGGGGCTGTCGGTCGCGCTCTACGAGCGGTGGCCGACCTTCTATCCGCTGCCGCGCGCCTGCGGCGTCGATCACGAGATCGTCCGCCAAGTGCAGGGAGTCGGGCTGGCGAGCGCCCTCGAACCGCTGCTCGATCCCGTCATCGGCCCCGACAAGACCTACGAATTCCTCGACCAGCGCGGCGAGAGGATCCTGCAGTTCGCGTGGAACCGGCCGGGGGCTTCGGGCTGGGCGCAGATGAACATGTTCTACCAGCCCGACCTCGTACATCTGCTCGCCGCGCGGCTCGAGGCCTCGCCGCGAGTCGCTCTTCAACGCGGGCGCGAGCTGATCGGCCTCGACCAGCACGACGACCGCGTCGCGCTGCGCTTGGCCGCCACCGGCGATCGCGGCGACGTGGTGACGGCCGAAGCTCGCTATGTCATCGGGGCCGACGGCGCGCGCAGCACGGTGCGCGACCTGATCGGCGTCGGCCAGACCGACCTGGGTTTCGAGTACGACTGGCTGGTGGTCGATGTCGTGCCGCACGAGGAGCGGGTGTGGAAGCCGTTCGTCGTCCAGCACTGCGATCCGGCGCGGCCCAAGACGCTGGTCGGCAGCGGCCCGCGCCGGCGGCGGTGGGAATTCATGCGCCTGCCGGGCGAGACGATCGAGGACCTCAACACGACGGCCAAGGCGTGGGAACTGCTCGCGCCGTCCAATATCCACGTCGACAATGCGACGCTCGAGCGGCACGCGGTCTACACCTTCCGCGGGTCGTGGGCCGACGAGTGGCGGCGCGGCCGCGTCATGCTCGCCGGTGATGCCGCACACCTGATGCCGCCGTTCCTCGGCCAGGGCCTGTGCTCGGGGATGCGCGATGCGATGGCGCTCAGCTGGCGCCTCGGCGCCGTCCTCGGGCACAACGCGTCGCCGGATGTGATCGCCTCCTACGGCCCCGAGCGCAGCGGTCACGTCCAGGAGATCATCCATCAGGCAGTCGAGATGGGACGTCTGATCTGCATGCTCGATCCAGTCGAGGTCGCCGCGCGCGACGAGGCGATGAAGGCGGCGCTGCGCGACCCGTCGCTTGCGGTCAAGCCGCCGCCCGAACCGCGCCTCGGCGACGGCGGGGCGTATCTCGCCGGCGACCTCCATGCCGGCACCCTCGCGATCCAGGGACGGGTTCGGCGCGATACCCGCGAAGGGCTGTTCGACGACATCGTCGGCACCGGCTGGCAGCTCCTTTTGCGCGGCGGTGAAGGCAACGGCGACCGCGCCGGGGCCGCGATGGCCCGGCTCGGCGGTGTCGTCGCAACCTTCGGCGACGGCGGCGACACGGTCGATGTCGACGGCAGCTATGCCCGCTGGTTCGCCGCCGTGGGAGCCGACGCCGTCCTCGTCCGCCCCGATTTCTATATCTTCGGCACCGCCGATCGAGGCGGCGTCGACCGGCTCATCGCGGCCGCCGAGAGGCTGATGGCGACCGGCCGGGTCGGCGAAGAGCCATCGCTGACCCAGGTCGCCGCCTGAGCCCGCGGTCAGTCGGCCGACGAGCGCATCGGCAATTCGAGGTACGACGGCATCGTCCCGCCGGTATGGACGACATGGCGACCGGTGTTGGTGTTGGGCACGTTGTCCATGCCGGGCATCGGGCCGCCGACCAGGTTGGTCGCGCTGACGATGAAGCGCACCTGCTCGCCCGGGTGAATCAGCAGCCCGACCGGGAACAGATCGATGTCGAGACAGACCGGCTCGCCGGGCCTGAGCTTTTCGACGCGGTCGAAGCTGTGCACCGGAATCGCGTCGGTCGACAGGTCGGCGTCGAGGCGGCGTAGCGACGCGCGCAGGCGACCGTTCGATCCCTTGTACTTCAGGATCGATGCCCCGGCGCGGGTCACCGCCTGCACCGGCGGACCGTGGTTGGGGATGGTGAACTGCTCGAGCAGGGTGCCGTCGGCCGACAGCTTCTGGAGGAAGACGAAGACGTCCATGTCATCGGCGCCGTCGGCCTCGACCCACAGGCGCGCCCTGGGATAGCCGGCAAAGGCGAGCGCCCGGTCGGCGCGCAGGGTGAAGGCAACCTGACCGTCAGTCGACGTCGAGTCGTAGCCCGCCGTCGCCGCCGTCTCCGGTTTGGTGGCCGCCAGCGCGCCTGTCCCGGCATCGAGGAACAGGCGGGTGCTGGTGAAGTCGGCGGGCGGGAACGCCTCGGCCGGCAGGAGGACACGGTCGCCGCCGGTCAGGTCCATCAGCGCGTAGCGCACCGGCGGCGTTTCCTCCCAGCCGTTGGCCTCGCCCTTGAGGTAGCGATCGAAGAAGCGGCGCAGGTCGGCGAGGTTGGCCTCCTCGTAATAGTCGGGCCACTCCATCGTGTTGTGGATGCGCAGCCATTTCTGCGTCGACGCGATGCTGCGCCAGCCGCGGAAGGTACCCGGTGTGTGGATACTGTTCGAGTAGCTGGCGACGACGAAGGCCGGCACCGTGACCTGGTCGAACGCCGGTATCTTCGATCGCCATAGATCGTCAAGCAGCGGGTGCTGTTCGGCCTCGAGGACGAAGTCCTCGCGTCCTTGGTTGCCGACGAGGCTGGTTCCCAGGCGGGCGGGGAATGACAGATCGGGGATGCCGCCGCGCGCGACGAAGTCGCGGTAGACGTCGCTCATCCCTTCCCACGGCGCGATCGCGGCGAGGTGCGGCGGCTGCTCGGCGGCGGCGAACCACTGCATGATGGCGAGATACGAGTTGCCGGTCATCCCGACCTTGCCGTTCGACCAGGGCTGGACGCCGAGCCATTCAATCAGGTCGTGGCAATCCTCGCCCTCGGCCCGGCTCCAGTGGCGGATGTCGCCGTCGGAATGGTAGCAGCCGCGCGGATCGGGGTTGCACACGGCATAGCCCTGTGCGCACCAGTAAGCGGGATCGGGCCCCTCGAACTTGTGCAGCCCCGACAGGTCGTGCGTGTCCATCCCGAGCAGGCCGAACAACTCGACATATTGCGGCGCGTTGCCCCGGCTCTTGCCGTACGGGCTCCACGCGACGAGGACGGGAACGGGGTCGGTCCCCACCGGGCGGATGACGTCGACATAGATCGTCACGCCGTCGCGCAGAACCACGGCGACGTCTTTCTCGAAGACGATGTCGACCGGCAGCGGCCGCCACAACGGTCCGACCTGGAAGCCGGCGGGGAGGGTCCGCATCCCCGGCTCGAACGCGCTGAACAAGCCGTGCTTGCCCACCTCGTCGGGGTAGGCGGGGACGAAGACGGCGAGGTCGTCGCTCATGGGACTATCCTTCCGGCGCCGGCGATCTCGGTAAACATCGTCGCCAGCGCGGCGCGGGCGAAGGCGATCGTCGCGGCGTCATCGAAGCGGCCGTCGATCATCTTGGTGTGGACGTGGCCGATGACGATCTCGGGTGTGCTGACTGGCCGCGCGAGCGCCGAGACGAGGGTCTCGCGAATCTGGTATTGCGCGCGGACGCCGCCGGTCGACGCCGGCGACGAGGTGGCGATCAGCACCGCCTTGCCCTGCAACGGCGAGCCGTTGTGCGGGCGCGACGCCCAGTCGAGCGCGTTCTTGAGGACGCCAGGGATGCCGTGGTTGTACTCCGACGAGACGATGACCAGCCCGTCCGCCGCGGCGATCTGCGCGTGCAATAGCGCTACTGCCGGCGGCAATGGGTCGACGTAGAGATCCTGGTTGAAATGCGGCACCGCGCCGATGTCGGCGTAATCGAAGACGGCGTCGGGGGCCGCGATCTCGGCCAGCGCCGCGACGATCGCGGTCGAATAGGCTCCGGCTCGCAAGCTCCCGGAGATGCCCAGCAGGCGGTACGCCGCGGCGGTCATGACGGGCGCCGCTCGACGAGGCTGGAAACACACCCGATCCGCTCGATCTCGATATCGACGCGGTCACCCTCCTTGAGGAACAGCGGTGGCGTCCGGGCGTAGCCGACCCCGGCCGGCGTACCAGTGGCGATGACGTCGCCGGGCTCGAGGGTCATCGCTGCCGACAGCGTCGTGACCAGCGTCGCGACGTCGAAGATGAGATCGCCGGTGTCGCTGTCCTGCATCACCGCGTCGTTGACCCGCGAGCTGATCCGCAGGCCGGCCGCGCCGGCCGGTAGCTCGTCAGGGGTAACGAGATCGGCGCTGAACATGCCGGTCTGATCGAAGTTCTTGCCAACCGTCCACTGGCTCGTCCGGCGCTGATAGTCGCGGATGGTGCCGTCGTTGAAGCAGCAATAGCCGGCGACGTAGCTGAGCGGGCTGTGGCTGACGGCGGTCGCGGTCCGGCCGATAACGACGGCAAGCTCCGCTTCGAAATCGAGCCGATCGGATATCTCGGAGACGAGCATCGGGTCGCCGGGGCCGCCGAGCGAGGTCGCGGCGCGGAGAAAGACCGCCGGATAGTCGGGGACGGCGTTGCCGCCCTCGATCGCGTGGGCGCGGTAGTTGAGGCCGATGCAGATGACCTTGCCCGGTCGCGGCACCGGCGCAAGCAGCGTCACATCGGCGACGGCGGCTTCCTCGCCGGCGGGAAAGGCATCCGGAGTCATCGCCAGCGCCACCGCCGACGGTGCCGTGGGATGGATTCGGATAAGTTCGCCGGTGCGGATACCGTGGCCGATGGCACCGTTGCGGGTGAAGGTGACGATACGCATCCGGTGGCTCCTCAGCGCTGCGGCGCGAAGGCCATGGTGTCGTTCCACCATTTATCGGGCGGAACGATCCACCCGCCGACCTTGAACGCGGGAGCCTCCCATTCGACCGGCGCATCCTCGATGTCGATGGTGTGATAGTGGCTGGGAAACAGCTCGACGCGGTGGCCGTCGGGATCGCGCAGGTAGAGGAAGCGCGCGAGGCCCGGGCTGAAGTGCCGCGCCGGGCCGAACTCGACTTGGCCCTCGCGGTCCTTGACGACGAACAGGTCGCAGACGTGCATCAAGTGATGCGTCTCGGGCACCTGATAGGCGCAGTGATGAAGGCGCGGCCCTTCGCGGTTGGCGAAGACGATGTCGTGCGGATTGCCCTTGCGCTGGAGGAAGACCATCTCGAGGCTGCCCTTGGCCATGACATATTCGGACAGGCGGAAGCCCATCCCGTTATAGAAGTCGAGGCTCTCGCGGACCTTCGGGGTGACGATCTGGAAGTGGTCGAGGCGGAGCGCGCACGCGCCGTGGTAGCGGTCGGCATGGGCGAACAGGCGCTCGCGCGGCTCCATCGTCGCGCAGAACTCGAGCGGCGTCCCGGCCGGATCGGTCGTGTGGAGCGTCCGTCCCTGATACGGCACCTCGACGAACGCGGTCGGGAAGCCGGCGGCGGCGAAGTGCGCCGCGACGAGGTCGAGGTCCTCCTCGGTCAGGACGCGCATCCCGATCCGCTCGGCGGCGGGCTGCTCGCCGACCTTAAGGACGAGACTGTGGTGGCACGCCTCCTCGAGACCGCGCAGCCACAGCGTGTCGGCCGTCTCGTCGCTGACGACAAGGCCGAGCAGGTCGCAATAGAAGGCGCGACTTGCCCCAAGGTCGCGGACCCGCGAGACGAGGTGGCTCGCCCGGGTAATATTGAACGGGGGCTTGTAGACGGGGGTCGGCAATTGCATCGAGGATCTCCGCGGTCGTCGGCCGTCAGGCTACGGGACTGAAACTGTTGCGATAGCGGGCGCGCAGTTCGGCCTTTTGGACCTTGCCCATGGCATTGCGCGGCAGCGCGTCGACGACGACGACGGTCTTGGGCCGCTTGAACGCGGCGAGACCGCTCGCCAGTGCCCGCATGATGGTGCCGGGGTCGACCTCGTCGCCGTCGGCGGGGACGACGACGGCGACAACCGCCTCGCCGAAATCGGGATGCGGCACGCCGATGACCGCGCTTTCGATGACCTCGGGGAGCGCGTCGAGCGCCAGCTCTATCTCCTTGGGATAAACGTTGTAGCCGCCCGAGATGATCAGGTCCTTGGTCCGCCCGACGATGCGGACGTACCCCGCCGCGTCTTCGGTCGCGATGTCGCCGGTGATGAACCAGCCGTCGGCGGTGTGGTCCTCGGCGGTCTTCTCGGGGTTGCGCCAATAGCCGGCGAAGAGGTTCGGACCGCTGATCTCGAGGACGCCCGGCGCGCCCGGTGCCTCGGCCCCGGCGACGCGGACCGAGACGCCAGGCAGCGCCGGCCCGACGCTGCCCGCGATGCGTGGCCCGTCATAGGGGTTCGAGGTGATCATCAGCGCCTCGGTCATGCCGTAGCGTTCGAGGATGATGTGGCCGGTGCGCCGCTCGAACTCGGCGAAGGTCGCGTCGAGCAGCGGGGCCGACCCGCTGACGAACAGGCGCATATGCCGGCACAGCGCCGCGTCGAACGCCGGCTCGGCGAGGAGGCGGGTGTAGAAGGTGGGCACGCCCATGAATACCGTCGCCGCCGGCAGGTCGCGCAGCACCGCGGCGGCGTCGAAGCGCTCGTGGAACAGGATCGGCGACGCGCCGAGCAGCGCCAGATGGAGCGCGACGAACAGCCCGTGGGCATGAAAGATCGGCAGCGCGTGGAGGAGGACGTCGTCGCCCTGCCAGCGCCACGCCTCGCCGAGGACGCGGACGTTCGACGACAGGTTGCCGTGGGTCAGCACCGCGCCTTTGGACCGGCCCGTCGTCCCCGAGGTGTAGAGGATCGCGGCCGAATCGGACGACGCGAGGACGACGGTCGGCGCGTCGCCCGCGTGCCCCGCCCACGGCGCGGCGGTGAAATCGGCCGCCAGCGCGACGCGCGTTCCCGCGAAGGCCACCGACGCTCCCGGCAGCGCCGGGCTGGCGACGAGCAGCGCCGGCTCGGCATCAGCGAGGAAGTAGGCGAGCTCGGCCGCCTGGTACGCGGTGTTGAGCGGGATGAAGACGACGCCGGCGCGCAGGCAGGCGAGGTAGAGGACGACCGCCGCCGGCGACTTGTCGACCTGGACGACGATGCGGTCGCCCCGGTGGGCACCGACGGCGGCGAGCCACGCCGCTGCGCGCGCCGTCTCGGCGAGCATCGCGCCGTAGGTCAGGAGAGTGTGCCCGCCGACGATGAGGAACGGCCGGTCGCGCCGGGCTTCAGCCGCCATCTCGAACAGGGCGAAGACGCTGCCGTTGGCCGAGCCCTCAATCACCGGTCCGCCATCTCGAATTGAATGGTCAGCCGCGATTGCTGTATCGGCGCGATGAACGTCTCGACGACATGCTTGTGGCGCGGGTCGGCCTGATAGCGGTGCCAGTCCTCGACCACCGCGAAATGTGCCACCAGCGCATAGTCGCCGTTGCCGTCTCGCAGCGCGAGGTCGGGGCCGTGGGTGATCGCCGCCAGTACCTCGATCTCGCCAGCCATACGGTCGAGCGCCTTGCGCAGATCGTCGATCCGCGCCGCCGTGGCCAATCCGTTCCAGGTGAAGATCACGACGTGCGCGATCATCGTTGCCCTCCCCCCTTCGCCGATGATCAATCATCGGTCGCTTCCGTCAATTCTGCCGCCGATGATCGACGATCGGCGCAACCGTTCAATGAGAGTTATCTCATTATGGGATTGCCGTCAACAAATCGCATGCGGGACTTGAGGTCGGTGCCGTCCTCGCTATGACACTTCGATGCCGCGGATCGCCGCCAACAGCGCCAAGCGCGCGCGCACTCGGGCGCGCCTGACCGACGCGGCGCTGCGTCTAATGTCGGACCGGGGGATCAGCGCCACCTCGGTCAGCGAGATCGCGGCCGAGGCCGAGCTCGCCAACGGCACCTTCTATCTGTATTTCCATGACAAAGCGGAGATCGTCGCGGCGGTTTGCCAGGCCGTCACCCGCGCGATGCACGACGACATGAGCAGCACCCGCCTGTCGCTCGACGACGGCGCGGCGCGGGTCGCCTTCGGCACCCAGCAGTTCATCGAGATCGCCGCTGCCGAACCCGTCTGGGGGCGGCTCCTCGCCTCCGCCTTCACCGAGTTTGCCGCGGTCAAGGAGGACATCGCGCACTACATGCGCCTCGACGTCGCCCTCGGCATCGAGCAGCGCCGCTTCACCGAACCGCTCGACGAGTTCGTCATCGACGCCCACCTCGCCATCCTCCGCGCCGGGGTCGTCGCGCGGCTCGACGGCGCCGGTCCCGATGTGTCGGCCCGCGCCGCCGAATACCAGCTCCGCATCCTCGGCATGAGCGTCGCCGAAGCCGGCCGCGTCCGCGCCACGATCGAGCGCGACTGACGCCCTGGGTTAGCGGTCGGGGACGATCGGCAGCTGGATCCAGCTCGGGTGGCCGGGGCCGGTGAACAGGCTGTTCGTCGCGCCGTCGTGATACGCCGGGTCGTAGGCGTGGCGGGTGCCGTGGCCGAAACCGTCGTACGGCTGAATGTCGACGCGGATGCGCCAGCCTTTGGCGATGCGCGCGGTGTTGGGGATGATCTCGATGTCCACCGGGACGACCGCGCCGGGAACGAGCGGCGCGTGATCGGCGGCGCGGTGCGTGTGCTTGACGGTATAGGCCGTCGACCGCGCGGCATCGACCGTGCGGTGCGACGCCTTGAGCCAGCCCTTGGCCAGCGGGTAGTTCGTCGTCGAGAAGCCCATCGTCGCCGCGCCGATATAGTCGACCTCCCGGTCGTGCTCGTCGACGATGCGGATCGAGACGTAGAGGTCCATGTCGGCACTGGTCGAGGCGACCCACAGCCGGGCGAGGCCGTAGCCGGCGAAGACCATGTCGGCGGCGACCGGATCGCTGACGAACGACACCCCCGACGCCCACGCGAGCAGCGCCGTCGGCGTCACCACCGGGGCGAACGCCGGCGGCACCCCGGTGCGGCGCTCGACGGCGACCTCGGCCGACCAGTCGACGCGCCGCTCGGCGTCGGGCGGAGTCGCCGACAGCCGCAGGAAGTCGGTACGATTGGCGTCGCCCGGCCAGTCCGCCGGCGCGGCGTCGAAATACCATTTGGGATAGGTCGTGCGCGCGACCGGCCATTCGTCCTCTTCCTGGAGGTACGATCCGCCGTGTCCCGTGCGGATCTCGAGACGGACCGGCGGGCGCGCCATGATGCCGTTGTCGATGCCCTTGAGCCAGTGATCGAAGAAGGCGCGGTGGTCGGCGATCGCGGCGCGCGAGTAGGATTTGGTGAACCAGTCCTCCCAGAAATCGATCTTCTTGTTCGTCGTCGGCGTCGCAAGATACGCCTCGCTGCTGCCGAGCTGGTGGAAGTGCGCCGGGTGCGTGGTCGACGCGACCACCCACAACGGCACGTCGACCTCGCGCATGTCGGGGCTCATGAACACCAGCGATCTCGGTCCGAAGATCGCCTCGGGCTTCGAATCCTTGAATGGCGCGGCGCGGGCGATGGCCATGAAGTCAACATCGTCGGGCTCGCCGCACACCGCCGGTACGACGCCGCCAGCGTACCACACGCCGAAGAACTCGTCGTTGAAGACGCCGCCGGTGTACATCAGCTCCTCGTACAGGTCGACGTCGGTGCCGATGGCGACCATCGCCTTCAGGTGCTTCGGCTTGAGGCTGGCGGCGGCGTGCTGGTTGATCGCGTAGTAGGACATGCCCCACAGCCCGACGTTGCCGTTCGACCACGGCTGCTCGCCGGCCCAGTCGATCGCGTCGCGGTACGCCTCTGCCGTCTCGAAGCCCCACGGCGCGAGCTTGCCGGGATTCTTGCCGGTGCCCGGCCCGTCGACGCGGACGACGGCATAGTCGTGCGGCACCCAGTCGGCGGTGTTGACGCTTTCGTGGTTCTCGAAGATCAGCCCGCCGCCGTTGCCGTGGAAATACGCCTCCTCCATCGCCTCGTGGGCGTCGGCGTCGGCCGGGGTGCAGATCGAATGGTGGTGGAAGACGCGGCCATAGACGCCGCAGTTCATCACCACCGGGAAGGTCCCCGGCCGGTCGGGACGGAAGACGTCGGCGAGGACGTACAGGCCGTTGGCCAGCGGGATGCGGACGTCGCGAAAACGGCGGATGCCGAGGATGTGGCGGCGGACCTCGTTGCGCGCCGTCGCCGGCGACACCAGCCGCCGCGGCGCGCCATCGGCGAACGCCCCGCCGCGGGCAAGGTCGGCCAGTACCCCGGCGGTCGCCGGGTCGTTCTCGAAGTCGCCGACGTGGTCGGGGGTCGGGCCGGCGAAGTTGGCGTCGCCGCGAAAGCGAATGCGGCGACGCCCAAGGAGCGCGTCGACCTCGGGCGCGAGCTTGATGCCGCCGTCGAGATTGCCGTCGCGGTCGAGGGTGCACAGGAGGCGCGCGATGTTGGTCAGCGCCGGATCGAGCAGCTTGGCGATGTTGCCGTCGACGCGGGCGACGATCTCGGCGAGGTTGATCCTGGGCGCACCGATCGCCGACCCGATCGGCGTCGCCCCGATGAGGAAGGCGACGCGCTCGCCGTCGTGGTAGGCGAACTCGCCGCCCGCGCCGGTCACGCCGCCGCACGTCGGCGTCGCGTAGCGCAGCCCCGCGATCGGTCCGGCGAAGACGCCGGTCAGAACCGTCACTTGCCCGCCCGCCGGGCCGCCGCCGCGACGAAGCGGTTGGCGTCGGCGTAGAACGGCCTGATCGCGCAGATGCGGTCGCCCCGGAAGGTGATTAGCTCGGCCACCTGCGTCGGTCCGTCGGGGTCGTCGGCGAAGGTGAACTCGACGACCTCGACGGCGTGCCCGTCGCCGACCGTCGTCGCGATCGACCGCAGCCCGGCGACGGCGACCGCCGCCATGACGCGCGGAATCGCCTCGAGGAAGGCGTCCTTGCCGCGAAAGGTCCCGCCGAACGGCAGCGGGATGGTCAGGACGAAGTCGTCGGTCAGCAGCTCGCGCGCGGCGGCGTGGTCGCCGGCGGCGTTGAGCGCGTAGTGGCGCCGGACGAGGTCGCGCTGCTCGTCGGGAGTCATGCCGGGTTGGCCGACCGGTCGTCGCGCAGCGGTGGGCCGGCGAAACCGGCGACGGGACGGAGGACGGGGTCGGTCCCGTCGCGCCGCCCGACCGACGCGTCGGGATGATCGTCGAACCAGCCCTCGGTCGGGTACTGGTACATCCAGTCGGTCAGCAGCTGGCGGTGGGCGATCAGCCAGACGCCGTCGCGCCGCTCGAAGCGGTCGACGTAGCGCGCCCATAGCTTGATCGTCCGGTTCGCCCAGTGGTGCCGCTCCGACCCCTGGTGATCGGCCTCGAGGTAGGTCTCGACATAGGCGGTGTCGGGGCCATCGAACTCGATCAGGCTGTTGCCGAGGAAGTGCATGGTGCGGACGAAGCGCGGCATCTCGGCGGCGAGGAAGTCGAAGAAGCCGTCGGCCGAGCCGATGTGCAGGCTCTTGGGAAAGTCGATCCACGCATCCTTGTGGAATGCGCCGCGGACGAGGGTCATGTCGACGCGGTCGAGCCCGCGGCAATAGCGGAGGAGGACGTCGTGGATCTCCATCCGCGCGCTCAGCTCGTCGATCGTCATCATGCGCCGTTCTTCCCCAGGGTTTGTTATCGTGGTCAGCTTACCCGACGTACCGCCATCGCAACGCCGCGCGCGCTACGCCGCGCGCTCGAGGACGTTGGCCGAGGTCACGTCGCCAGCGACGCCGCACAGTTGCCGGCCGTAATTCTCCAGGCACGTCTGGATGTTATGCGCCGCGTGCATGCTACCGGCGCGGCAGTTGCGCGCGACGAGCTGGAGCGGGGCCTTCTTGGCGATGCCAGATGCACCCGACGCCTTGAACAGCGTCTCGATCGCCGTAGCGCAGGTATCCCAGATGAAAGCCGCATCGGCATGGTAACGAACGACCTCGGCCGGATCGAGGTCGTCGCCCGTCTCGTGGAGCCGGTCGAGGTCGTCGAGCGCGGCAAACGCGACGGCGCGCGCCGCCTTGATCTGCATGGTGACGCCACCGACGGTAAGGTGCGTCACCGGCGCGTCCTGCTGCCGGGCGTACGGCGAATAGGCGATTGCCTTCTTGCCGATTCCATCGCGGAACAGTTCAAGCGCATGCTCGGCCATGCCCAGCGCGTTGCCGGTGCCGACCATGATCGACCGTGCGAGGCCTCCCGGGCGCGGGGCGAGGCCCTGCTCCTTGAGCTGGCCCAAGCGCGCGGCGAGCATCTCGGGCGAACTGAAGCGCGCATCGGGGACGAACAGGTCGTCGGCGATGACGATCGTCCCGCTGCCGGTCGCGGCGAGGCCCATCGCGTCCCAGTCATCGCGCAGGACGTAATCCGCTTTCGGCACGAGGACCATGCCGACCTTAGTGTCGTCGCGCTCGTCGAGATAGACGGCGAGATAGGCGTGGCTGGCATGGACGCTGCCGGTGGCGAACGGCCACGCCCCCTTGACCATCCAGCCGCCGTCGACCCGGCGCGCCGTGCCCGACAGGCGGCGCGTGCTGCCGCCGACCGCGCAGGTGCGGCTGCCGACCCAGTCGGCCTCGTATACCGAGCGGACGACGGCGTCGGGAAAGGCCGCGCTCCAGCCGTTGCCGCCCGACGAGGCCCACACCGTCCACGCCGTCGCGCCGCAGCCGCCGCCGAGCGCTTCGTAGACGCCGAACGCCTCCCGTGCCGACAGGTCCGCGCCGCCGAACCGGCCGGGCGTCGTCAGGCGGTAGACGCCGGCCGCGTCGAGACGCTCGACTGTCTCCTGGGGGACGCGGCGCTGGCGTTCGGCCTCGGCCTGCATCATCCGCAGCCACGGCTTGAGCGCGTCGACGCGGTCGTGGAGCGCGGTGAAGGTCGAGTCGGCGGCACGCCGCTCGGCCCGCCCGGATGCGCTGATCGACGCCACGCTGCCGCCCATGATAACCTCCCGAGAAGCCGCAATGTCCGTCTGCGGCGCTGGCGCGATGTCCGTGCCACAGCCGCGAGACGTTTGCCAGCACTCTTTAAGAGACCTGGTGTCTTTAATTAGCGAGTTCGTGCGTCGAGGTCACTCGCCGTGCGGCCGCCGCGACGGCGCGGTCTCGACCAGCGCGAGGCACGCGACGAGACCGACGGCGAAGCCGCCGATGGCCAGCGGAAAGATCGTGGCGATGCCCGACGAGCGGGCGAGATAGCCGGCCATGACCGGCGCGACGCCGCCGCCGAACAGCTCCCCGACGGCGATGACCACGCCCGACGCCGTCGCGCGCAGGTGGACCGGCACCGACTCGATCGACAGCGGCCCGACGTTGAGACTGATCAACCCGTAGAGGAAGAACGACGTGACCAGCAGCCACGCGAACAGCAGACCCGCGTCGGCGCCGGTGCGCGACAGCATGACCAGCGCGGCGGCCGCGCCGACCACGGCGATGACGGCGGCGGGCCTGCGCCCCAACCGGTCCGACAGCGCAGGAATCGCGATCGACCCCGCCACCGCGCCGAAACCGACCGCCGACATGACATAGCCCATGCTCGGAATAGGCAGCTTTAAGTGGTCGATCATGTAGCTCGGCAGGAACGCCGTCAGCACGATCAGGGCATTGAGGCACGACAACATGATCAGCGCCGCGAGCGCGACGTTGCGGTAGCCCATCAGGTCGCGGACGTGGCCGCGCGTTTCCGCGCCGCGGTGGTCATCGACATGGAGACGAACAGGATCGCGCACCGTCCGCCACAGCAGGACGGCGATGACGATGCCCGGCGGCGTCGCCAGCAGGAAGATGTAGCGCCAGTCGATCACCTGCATCAGCTGGGTGACGAGGATCGGCGCGAGGGCCAGCCCGAGCAGCGGCGCGGTCGCCTGCTGCATCCCGAGGTTGAAGCCGTGTCGGCTCGGCTTCGACGCCTCGAGCGTGGCGACGAGGCTCGGCGGCGCATAGGCCCCCTCGGCCGTGCCCATCAGCGCGCGGATCGCGATCAGCGACAGCGCCCCGGCGGCGAGCCCGCTGAGCCCGACGAGGAGGGAGAAGGCGAGCATCGCGCCGACCAGCATCCGCCGCCGCCCGATCTGGTCCGACCAGCGGCCGACGAGGAAGGCCGAGATGCCCCACGTGATCGCCAGCGCGCCGGTGATCCGCCCGAGGTCGGCATAATCGAGCCGGAGGTCGCGCATGATGACCGGGTACATCGGCAGGACGAGAAAGCGGTCGAAGGCGACCAGCCCGAAGCCGAGCGACAGCAGGACGAGCGCCCGCCACTCATAGGCGGTGTCCCATTGGGCGGCGGCCGATCGCGTACCGGGTTCGAGCAAGTCGGGTCTCCATGACGATTGATCAGGGCACGATCATCGCCGATGCCCGCATCAACACCAAGGCCGGTACTCGGCGCGAGCGGGCAAGCTTGTCGTGGTCGCATGATCCGGGCGCGCGAGCGACGCGCGAGCCCTTGCCGGATACACATCAAGAGACCTAGACTGTGAAAATGGTCCCCCGCTGTGTCGGCGCGCCATGTCCACCTGGAGGGCCCATCATGTCATCGTTGCTGGCACCGATCGCCGACCGCGTCGAGGCGCAGCCGGTCATCCCCTATGCCGACGAGGCCACGCTCGATCCCGAAGCACGCGCCGTCCTCGACCAGGCGACGGCGGTCATCGGCGTCACGCCCAACGCCGGCCGCACCTACGCGCATCGCCCCGACATCGCGCGCCTGATCCATACGATGTACACGACCGTCGTCCTCGCCGAAGCATCGGAACTCGACGTCGGGCTGAAGAACAAGCTCGGCGTGATCTGCAGTTCGATAAACGGCTGCGTCTATTGCACGTCGCATCAGTGCAGCCAGGCGCAGAAGCCTCTGGACAGCGGCGGTCGATGGGGTCTCAGCGACGACGCCGTGCTGGCCCTCGTTTCCGGCTGCGACGAGGGCAAGGACGAGGTCGAGCGGGTGTGTTTCGAGTTCGCCCGGACCGCGTCACTCAGCCCCGGTGGCGTGCCCATTGAACTGCTCGAGCGACTGAAGCAGGTCCTGTCGCCGGCGGCGATCGTGGAACTAGGCTGCGTCGTATCGATGTGGAAGTTCTACAACACCATGCACGACAGTCTGCACATCCCGAGCGAGAGCGTGATGGCCAAGTACAGCGGCATCATCGACTCCGGGCGCGCCGCTGCTCCGACTATGGCCTGACGATGGTCGACGAAGACTTCACCTTCGCCGATTTCATGCGCGAGCGGCATGCCGAACTGCCGCTGTTCCTGATCGCGCCGACGCCGCGGCCCGAATATCCGGCCGAGCGGTACGCCAGCCCGGAGGGCCGCGAGTTGCTCCGCGAGCATTTCCTCTACTGGTGGCGGCTGGAGGAGGCGGGGCAGCTCATCGGCGCCGGCCCGGTCGACGTCGGCACGCCCGATCAGACCGGCCTCGCCATCATCCGCGCCGAGTCGCGCGAAGCGGCTGATCGGCTGGCGACGGCCGAGCCGCTCCACCGCGCCGGCTGGCGCGTGAACCGTGTGAGTAGTTGGCAGCTCAACGAGGGGCTTGTCGTGCCAATGGTCCGCTCGCTGCCGCCTGCGGTCGGAGAAGGATGAGGCAGAGGTCGCGTTTCGAAAGGAGTTGTCCGGGTTCCTCGGCGGTCTCCTCGCCAGCTACGATAGCCGCGACACGCACACGGTCACGACGCCTCTCAGCGCCGCATGAGCACGCGGCGAAGAGGCTGCCGGTTCTTCCGCTCACGATGTAACGATTGTCTGATCGCGCCCGAAGGTGACCAGGCGATTTCTCCCAATTTTGGGAGATCCGCGGACGTGCGATGGACGAACGTCCGCAACTGCGCACAGGGCGCCAAGAGCGGACCGGCCGCTATCCCCCGATCAGGACGCTTTCGCCCCCTTCTCGCGATTGGCCTTCCTCGTCGCGGCGGCTTTGATCCCTCGCGCCTTTGCGGCAGCTGGGGAGATCGCCGCCGACGTCGACTTTCGAATGTGCACCTCGGCGTCGCCGTCCCCCTTGTGCGCCAGCTCAGCGTCGAACTCGCCGGCGTCGACGGCAGCGCGCATCGCAGTCAGGAACTCCTCGAACCGGTCGGCCGGCATGTGGTTAGTGGCGACCCCGTTGATGTCGAACGTGTTGCCGCCGACCTTGACCGTCAGCGCGACAACGCCGTTCTTGAGCCGGTACCACCCGGTCGGCGTACCGGTCGATCCAGTCTTGAACTGCGACAGTGTCCGGTCGATACCGCGCAGAAGCGGGCGTCGGGCCCTAGCAGGATCGGCGGCCTTGCGCTCGAACAGGTGCTTCAGCCCGTTGTCGATGATGCCGAGATAATCCTTCAGGGCCATTGCGGTTCTCCGGCTGCCGTAACGGCAGTGTCATAGTCGGCGATGGACTGGCAGACTAGCTCCATTACCGTAAATGCAATGGGCCCCCATGTCGGCGGCGTCCGATGTTTCAGTGCAGCGCTTCTGGAGCGTCGGCGTCATGCCACTTTCGCCTTCGACGCCTTGAGTGCCGTCCG
>CAXTQJ010000009.1:17051-28879 GCA_964246245.1 uncultured Sphingomonadaceae bacterium | reverse complement strand
GGCAGCGGCGCGTCCATGCCGATGAACCACTGCGGCGTGGCGCGGAAGAGCAGCTTGGCGTGGCTGCGCCAGCTATGGGGATAACTGTGCCGGTAATCGTCCGACGCCGCGAGGAGCGCCCCCGCCGCGCGTAGGTCGGTGCAGATCGGCCCGTCGGGGGCATTGAACTTGGCGTTGATGACGCTCCCCTGCCCCCCCAGCCAAGCCCAGTCGGCGCGATACCGCCCGTCGCCGTCGACGGCGAAGACGGGGTCGATGCCGTTCGCCCGGCAGAGAAGGAAATCGTCCTCGCCGTGGTCGGGGGCCATGTGGACGAGGCCCGTCCCCTGCTCGGTCGTGACGAAGTCGCCGGCAAGGAATGGGCGGGGGCGAGCTAAGAAGGCGGCCCTCCGCTCCAAAGTTGCGTCGTTGCCTCCTCGCTCCACCACGCCGTCGCCCCGGACTTGATCCGGGGCTTGGCTCTCCCCCCCGCCCGTCAAAGGAAAGCCAAGGCCCGCATCAAGTGCGGGCTGACGAAGATGATTGGCGATCGGGTGGCGGGCGACGGCGCCGGCGAGGGCGGAGCCCCGATGAGTGCTCAAAACTTTGAATGACACCGAGAAGCGGGCGTCTCCGAGGCGTTGGCGAAAGGTCGGAATCAGGTCCGTCGCGACGACGAAGCGCTGGCGGTGGAGCCGCTTGAGCTGTCGATCCATAGCCGCCTCAGCGTCGTCGCCGCTTCCGGGCAACGTCAGGCCACCTCGAACAGTCAGCAGCGAATACTCGACCTCCGCCCCATAGGCGATCGCCTGGTTGACCGGGATCGTCCACGGCGTCGTCGTCCAGATAACGGCGTACGCCCCGACCAGCTCGGGCGCGTTCGGGGCCTCGACAATTTCGAACGCCACGTCGATCTGGGTGCTGACGATGTCGGCGTACTCGACCTCGGCCTCGGCGAGCGCAGTCTTCTCGACCGGCGACCACATCACCGGCTTGGCCCCGCGATACAGCTGCCCGGTCGCGGCGAACCTGAGCAGCTCGGCGACGATCGTCGCTTCGCTGGCGAACTCCATCGTCAGGTAGGGATCGCCCCAGTCGCCCATCACCCCCAGCCGCTCGAACTGCCCGCGCTGGACGCCGACCCAGTGCGCGGCATAGGCGCGGCATTCGGCGCGGAACTCGGCCGGGGGCACGTCGTCCTTGTTCAGCTTCTTCGCGCGGTACGCCTCCTCGACTTTCCACTCGATCGGCAGGCCGTGGCAGTCCCACCCCGGCACGTACGGCGCGTCGTAGCCGAGCATCGAATGGCTCCGGACGATCAGATCCTTGAGGATCTTGTTCATCGCATGGCCGACGTGGAGGTCGCCGTTGGCGTAGGGCGGACCGTCGTGGAGGACGAAGCGCGCGCGCCCCGCGCGCCGCCGGCGGAGCGTGCCGTAGACATCCTCGGCGGCCCAACGCGCGAGCCATTTCGGCTCGGCCTCGGCGAGGCCCGCGCGCATCGGGAACTCGGTCTTCGGCAGGAAGACGGTCGCGCTGTAGTCTCTCGTCGGCGGGTCGGACATGGGGATGCGCGTCTAGACGGCGGTTGGCCGCGGCGCAATCGCCAGCGCCGCGCGCGCGGCGTCGCCGTCGAGCCCGATCTGCCGGCGGAGCGCGGCCATGTCGGGCAGCTTCCATTCGGGCCGGAGGAAGGCGACGAGCGCGACGTCGATCTCGCGGCCGTAGAGGTCGCCGCCCCAGTCGAACAGATGGACCTCGAGCAGCTCGAGCGGCGGGTCGATCATCGGCCGGATGCCGAGGTTGGCGACGCCGTCGATCCACGTCCCATCGACCTGCGCGCGGACCGCATAGACGCCGTAGGCCGGGCGCAGATAGTCGCCGAGCGGAACGTTCGCCGTGGGAAAGCCGAGCGTTCTACCCAGCTTCGCACCGTGCTCGACGACCCCGCGGATGGCGAAGGGCCGGGTCAGCAGGCCGGCGGCCGCGCCCGGTTCGGCGGCGCGCAGCAGGTCGCGGATGCGGGTCGACGAGACGATGCCGCCCGCGTCGCCAACCGCGGCGACGACCTCGGCGCCGATGCCATGCGCTGCGCCAATCCGGGCGAGCGCGGCAGTATCGCCCGACCGCCGCACCCCGAAGGTAAAGTCGGCTCCGCTGACGACGGCTGCCGCGCCGATCTGCGCATCGAGCTGGTCGGCGACGAAGTCGGCGGCACTGTGTGCGGCAAAGGCGGCGTCGAATGGGAGGACCACGGTCGCGTCGACCCCGAAGGCGGCGAACAGGTCGAGCTTTTGGGCGGTCGTGGTCAGCGCGAACGGCGCCAACTCGGGGCGGAACACGCGGGCCGGGTGTGGGTCGAAGGTCGCGACCAGCGCCGGCCGCCCCTCGGTCCGCGCCCGCGCCGAGGCCGTGCCGACGACGGCCTGATGGCCGCGGTGAAAACCATCGAAGTTGCCCAGCGCAACGATCCCGCCGCGCAGGTGCGGCGGCACGGGCACGCCGGTGAAGACCGCCATCAGGCCGCCACCAGCCCGGCGCGGAGCAGCCGCAGGACGTTGCCGCCCATGATCTGCCGCACCTGCCCATCGTCGAAGCCGGCGTCGAGCAGCGCCTGCGTCACCGCGCCGAGGTGGGCGACATCGAACCCGGTCGTCACCGACCCGTCGAAGTCCGAGCCCAGCCCGACATGGTCGATGCCCATCACGGCGGCCGCGTGCGCAATCGCGCGCGCCGTCGCCGCCGGGGTCGGCGCACAGACGGCGGCGTCCCAATAGCCGATGCCGATGACGCCGCCGTTCCTTGCCAGCGCGCGCAGTTCGTCGTCGGACAGATTGCGGTTGGTCGCGCACGTCGCCTTGACCCCGCCGTGGCTGACGACGACGGGACGCTTCGCCACGCGCATGACGTCGGCGAAGCAGGCGTGGCTGCAATGGGCGAGGTCGACGACCATGCCGCGCCGCTCCATATCGGCGACGATCGTCGCGCCGAACGGGGTCAGCCCGCCCTTCTTCAGCCCGTGCATCGATCCGGCAAGCTCGTTGTCGAAGAAGTGGGTCAGGCCGATCATGCGGAACCCGGCGGCGTAAAGCCGGTCGAGGTTCGCCACCCGCCCTTCGAGGTTGTGCGCGCCTTCGACCGACAGCAGCGCCCCGGTCACTGCCCGTCCCGCGGCGCGGTCGGCGAGCAGGCGGTCGAGGTCGGCGGCCGAGCCGACGAGGCGCAGGTGGCCGCCGCTTGCCGCCGCGGCGCGCTGCAGCTTCTCGGCGTGCCACAGCGAGCGTTCGAGGAGGACGTCGCGGCCGAACCACGTCCGCACCGGCTGGAGTTGGCCGATCGCGAGCAGGGTGATGTTGTCGGTGTCGGCCCCGTTGCTCTCGTAGTTCTGCCCCTTCGGCGTCTTGGTCACCGAGCTGAACACCTGGAGCGCTACGTTGCCGTCCCGCAGGCGCGGCAGGTCGACATGGCCGCGCGTCGCGCGGTCATCGAAGTCGCGCTGCCACAGCAAGGTGTCGGCGTGCATGTCCACGATGGCGAGGGTGCGGTGCAGCGCCGCCGCGCGGGGGCCGACCGGCCACGGACCGCCGATGACCCGGTTCATGCTCCGCTCGGCGATGCCCGGCGCGAGCGCGAAGAACGCGGCAACCGCCAGCACGGCAAGCCCGACGATCCACCCGAAAAGCCGCACCCGACCCCCTACCGCCGTTCGAGCGTGACGAAGCTATAGCCGGGCGCGTCGCCGTCCGCAGCAAAAGCGTTGCGCGTCGTTTCACGCCACACGGCCGGGGCGAAGGCGGGAAGGACGGTGGCGCCGGCGGGCGCGGCGTGGACCTCGGTCAGATGGACGCCTGGCGCCGACGGCAGCGCCGCGGCATAGACCGCCGCCCCGCCGATGATCATGGCTTCGGGCGCGTCACCAGCCACGGCGAGCGCGGCCGCGAGATCGCCGACGACGGTCACCCCGTCCGCCGTCCAGCCCCCACGCGTCAGCACGATGTTGTGCCGCCCGGGCAGCGGACGCCCGATCGAAAGGAACGTCCGCCGCCCCATGATCACCGGCTTGCCGAGGGTCAGCGCACGAAAGTGGCTGAGGTCGGCGGGCAGGTGCCACGGCAGGCGGCCGTCGACACCGATCACGCCGTTGTCGGCCCGCGCGACGACGAGGCTGACGATCACGGCGCGGTCGGCGCGTCGGGCGGACAGCAGTCCATCGACCGCGCCTCAGACCGCGACCGGGGCGGCGATGTGCGGCTGCGGGGCATAGTCGTCGATCGCAACGTCGTCGAAGCGATAGTCGAAGATCGACGCAGACCGCCGGGCGAGGCGCAGCTTCGGCGCGCCGGCTGGGGTCCGGGAAAGCTGCTCCTCGACCAGCCCCGCGTGATTCAGATAGAGGTGGCAGTCGGCCCCCGACCAGACCAGCTCGCCGGGGTCGAGGTTGCACTGCTGCGCCACCATGCGGATCAGCAGCGCGGCCTCGAACACGTTGAACGCGAAGCCGAGGCCGAGGTCGCACGACCGCTGCCACAGCAGCCCCGACAGCCGGCCGTCGGCGACGTGGAACTGGTAGGTCATATGGCACGGCGGCAGCGCCATCCGACCGAGGTCGGCGACGTTCCACCCGGTGAAAATGTGGCGGCGCGACGCCGGATTGGTCCGCAGCCCGTCGACGAGCGCGGCGATCTGGTTGATCCCCGGCCCTTGCCGGAACAGTCCGTCGCCGGCCTCCTCGCCGACGACGCGCTCGTACGTCGGCCAGTCGACCCACTGCTTGCCGTAGACCGGACCGAGATCGCCCCACTCGGCGGCGAACGCCGCGTCGGCGACGATCCGCGCCTCGAAGGCAGCACGGTCCAGCGCCTCGCCGGTCGCCGCGTTGAACCGGGCCAGCGGCCAGTCGGTCCAGATATGGACGCCCTGTTCGACCAGCGCCCGGATGTTGGTGTCGCCGGACAGGAACCACAGCAGCTCGCGCACCGCCGTCTTCCAGAACACGCGCTTGGTCGTCAGCAGCGGGACCGCGTCACCCGCCAGGTCGAAGCGCATCGTCGCGCCGAACAGGCTGCGCGTCCCGACCCCGGTCCGGTCGACGCGCTCGTCGCCCTCGGTCCAGACGCGACGGACGAGGTCGAGATACTGCTGCTCGTAGTGGCTCACGCCGCCAGCCGGGCCAGCACCGCCCCGGCGTCGGCGACGGTGCGGCGGACGATCTCGGCGCACGGCAGGACCGCGGTGATCATGCCGCCGCCCTGCCCCGCGGCGAGGCATTGCGTCGCCGGATCGACCTGGTCGACGTCGCCCGCGATCGGCCCGAGCAGACCGCGCCGCGCCGACTGCGCGACCTGCGCCATGAACGGCAGCGGCTCGGCATTGCCGAACGCGCGCGTCGTGTCGTTGGCGATCGCGCGCAGCGTCTTGCCGGTGAAGGCGCGGCTGATGACCGTGTCGCTCTCGCTCATCGCGACGATCGCGTCCTTGTACGCCTGGCCGGCGTGGGCCTCTGCCGAAGCGATGAAGCGCGTCCCCATCCAGACCCCGGCGCAGCCGAACGCGAGCGCCGCCGCCAGCCCGCGCCCGTCGACCACGCCACCTGCCGCGATCACCGGAACCGGCACCGCGTCGACCACCTGCGGCCACAGCGCGACCGACGCGACCGATCCGGTATGCCCGCCCGCCTCGGTCCCCTGCGCGATGACGACATCGCATCCCGCCTCGACCGCCTTGACCGCGTGGCGGACGCTGCCGGCCATGCACATGACGACGATGCCGGCGGCCTTCAGCTCGGCGATGATCGCGACCGGCACGCCGAGCCCGGCGATGAACGCCCTGGCTCCCTCGGCGATGATGACGTCGACGCTGGCGGTGAGCGTCTCGGGCTGCGCGGTCAGCAGGTCGACCCCGAACGGGCGGTCGGTCAGGTCGCGCACCCGCCGCATCTGGTCGCGGATCGCCGCCGGCGGCAGCCCCGCCATGCCGAGCGAGCCGAAGCCGCCCGCCGCGCTGACCGCCGCGCACACCTCCGCATAGCTGACGCCGCCCATCCCGGCGAGGAGGACGGGGTGGTCGATGCCGAGGAGATCGCAGATAGAGGTGCGAACGGTCACGCCGCCGGCAGCCCTTCGGTCATTATCACGCGGAAATCGGCACTAGCGAAACGCTGCTGCCGCGCCGCAACGTAGTCCGGGCCATCGTACCACGCCCGCGCTTCGGCCATCGTTGGGAACTCAATGATGATCACGCCGTCGGCTGGCGGACCTTCGAGCGCCTCGACCGGGCCGGTAAACGCTAGTGGTTTTGCCGCATGTCGCGCGAGCGTCTCCCGGGCGGCGGCACCGTAGGCTGCGTAGCCGGCCGGGTCACGGACGCGGTCGCGGATGAGGACGATGTAGGCGGCCATTCGCCTACTCCGCCGCTTCCTGCGCTCCCCACCCCAGCATCGACTTCGACTCGAGGAACTCGGCGAACGCATGGTCGCCCCACTCGCGTCCGTTGCCCGACTGCTTGTAGCCGCCGAACGGGGCGTTGAGGTCGCCGCTCGCGCCGTTGATGAACACCTGCCCCGCGCGGAGCTTGCGCGCGACGGCGTGGGCGTGTTCGGTCTCGCCCTGGACGTAGGCGGCGAGGCCGTAGACGGTGTCGTTGCCGACGCGCACCGCCTCGTCCTCGTCGCCGTAGGCGAGCATGGTCAGGACCGGGCCAAAGATCTCCTCGCGGGCAATCGTCATGTCGTTGGTCACGTCGGCGAAGACCGTCGGCTTGACGTAATAGCCGGTCTCGAGCCCCTCGGGCTTGCCGGTCCCGCCGGCGACGAGCGTGGCGCCTTCGTCGATTCCCTTCTGGATCAGGCCTTGGATCTTGTTCCACTGGGCTTCCGAGACGACCGGGCCGATCTTGGCGTTGCCGTCGGGCGGGCCGACGGTGACGCCCTCGGCCGCTGCCGCCGCGATCGTCTTGGCCACGCTCATCTTCGCCGCGGGCACGAGCATCCGCGACGGCGCGTTGCATGACTGGCCGCTGTTGTTCATCATCGACACGACGCCGCGCGTCACGGCCGCATCGAGGTCGGCGTCGTCGAGGACGATGTTCGGCGACTTGCCGCCGAGTTCCTGCGCGACGCGCTTGACCGTCGGCGCGGCGTTTTTCGCGACTTCGATCCCGGCGCGGGTCGAGCCGGTGAAGCTGACCATGTCGACGTCGGGATGGCTCGACAGCGCGACGCCGACCGTCGGGCCGTCGCCGTTGACCAAGTTGAACACGCCGGCCGGCACGCCCGCGGCGTGCATCACCTCGGCCCACAGATAGCCGCTGAACGGCGCGATCTCGGACGGCTTGAGCACCATCGTGCACCCGGTGGCGAGGGCCGGCACGACCTTGCACGCGATCTGGTTGATCGGCCAGTTCCACGGCGTGATGAAGGCGCAGACGCCGATCGGCTCCTTGGCGATCCGCGTCGTCCCGCGATGCTCCTCGAAGCGGTAGTTCTTGAGCACCTCGATCCCGGTCGAGATATGGCCGACGCCGATCGCCGCCTGCGCCTGCATCGCGAGCCAGCCCGGCGCGCCCATCTCCTCGGTCACCGCGGCGGCGATGTCGGCGTAGCGCTTCTGGTATTCGGCGAGGACGTTCTGGAGCAGCTCGACCCGCTGCTCGCGGGTCGTCGTGCCGAAGGTCCCCAACGCCGCCTGCGCCGGGGCGCGGGGGTTAACCACGGCGCGGGCCTAACCCAGCCCGCGGCGGCGGGCGACGGCCTCGGTCGCCGGGTTGATCACGTCGAGGCGGCCGCTGCCCGCGGGCTCGACCCACGCCCCGTCGATGTAGAATTTGGTGTAGTCGCGCATCCCAAGGACTCCTGAGTTTCACTCATCGTACCGGATCGTGCGGCGGGCCGCCAGCGGGCCGGCGGGCCATGCGCTTAAGCTGACGATTCTGTCGTGTCCGCTGTCAACTTATGCCCTGTCGCCGCGATCGGTTTCGCCGTTCCGTGCCGCGACCGTCAACTTAGGCCGCCGCCGCGACTCGGCCGCCGCCGTCCCGTACGCTAACCCGGATTGCCCGCTGTAGGACAGCGGTTTCAGCCGAGCATGACGCGGACGAAGTTGGCGAGCCCGAGCTGGCGCTTGCGCCGCAGCCGCTCGGTCTTGAGGATCGCGCGGATCTCGCCGAGGCAGCGGTCGGGGTCGTCGTTGATCAGGATATAGTCGTATTCGCCCCAGTGGCTGATCTCGGTCGCGGCGCGTGCCATCCGCGCGGTGACGACGTCGGGCGCGTCGGTCCCGCGCCCGCGCAGGCGGCGTTCGAGTTCGGCCATCGTCGGCGGCAGGATGAAGACGCGGACGAGGTCCGACGCCGCGTCGGTCTGCTGGAGCTGCTGCGTCCCCTGCCAGTCGATGTCGAACAGCACGTCGCGTCCGGCGTGCAGCGTCGCCTCGACCGGCCCGCGCGGGGTGCCGTAGCGGTAGCCGAAGACCTGTGCCCATTCGAGCAAATCGTCGTTCGCGACCAGGGCATCGAACCCGGCGTCGTCGACGAAGCGATAGTCGCGGCCCTCGATCTCGCCGTGGCGCGGTGGGCGGGTGGTGGCCGAGACCGAGATCTCGATCTCGGCATCGTCGACCAGCAGCCGCCGCGACAGCGTGGTCTTGCCCGCCCCCGACGGCGACGAGAGGACGAACATCAGCCCGCGGCGATGGAGACTGTCGTGCGAGGCGCGATCGGGCATGGCGATTCATAGGCGGTCGGGCAGCGCCGCGCCAAGCCCCTCTCCCGCTTGCGAGAAAAGGCGAAAGCCGCGCCGGAGCGAGCGCGCCGATCCTCCCCGCTCGCGGGGAGGTGGCGCGGAGCGCCGGAGGGGGAGTGCGATCGGGTGGCCGCGGCAGTCTCTCGATCGCCGCCCCCTCCGTCAGCCTGCAGCTGCGACCTCCCCGCAAGCGGGGAGGATCAGGCTACGCGTCGGGCCCCAGCATCGCCTCGGCGCGCACGATCCGCCGGAAACGGTCCTCGTCGATCAGATCGAGCGCCAGCGCGCTTTCGACCAGCGTGCCGCCGGTCTTGTGCGCGTGCTTGGCGATTTTGGCGGCGTTATCGTAACCGATCTCGGGGGCGAGCGCGGTGACCAGCATCAGCGACTGCTCGACGAGCCCGGCGATGCGGTCGCGGTTCGGCTCGGTCCCGGCGACGCAGCGGTCGGCGAAGCTGACGCTCGCATCGGCGAGCAGGCGGATCGACTGGAGAACGGCGGCGGCGATTACCGGCTTGAACACGTTGAGTTCGAGGTGCCCCTGGAGCCCGCCGATCGTCACGGTGACGTGGTTGCCCATGACCCGCGCCGCGACCATGGTCAGCGCCTCGGCCTGGGTCGGGTTGACCTTGCCCGGCATGATCGAGCTGCCCGGCTCGTTCTCGGGCAGGCTGAGCTCGCCGAGCCCCGAGCGCGGGCCCGAGCCGAGCAGGCGGAAATCGTTGGCGATCTTGGTCAGGCTGACGGCGAGGACGTTGAGCGCGCCCGACACTTCGACCATCGTGTCGTGGGTCGCCAGCGCCTCGAACTTGTTCGGCGCGGTGACGAAGGGCAGGCCGGTCAGCGTCGCCAACTCGGCGGCGACATCCTCGGCGAAGCCGGCGCGGGTGTTGAGCCCGGTGCC
Organism: uncultured Sphingomonadaceae bacterium; assembly: GCA_964246245.1. Classification (GTDB taxonomy): domain Bacteria; phylum Pseudomonadota; class Alphaproteobacteria; order Sphingomonadales; family Sphingomonadaceae; genus Polymorphobacter_B. The sequence continues at coordinate 19,259 of CAXTQJ010000009.1, read as the reverse complement.
GACCGCGGTGCCCCCCTGCGCGAGTTCGTACAGCCGCGGCAGCGTCGCCTCGACCCGCGCGATGCCGGCGGCGACCTGCGCGGCGTAACCCGACACCTCCTGGCCCAGGCTGACCGGGGTCGCGTCCTGAAGGTGGGTGCGGCCGATCTTGATGATGTCGGCCCACGCGTCCGCCTTGGCGGCGAGCGCGGCGTGGAGGTGGCGCAGCGCCGGGAGCAGGCGCGCATCGATCTCACGCGCCGTGGCGACGTGCATCGCGGTGGGAAAGGTGTCGTTCGACGACGCGCCGGCGTTGACGTGGTCGTTGGGGTGGACGGGGACCTTGCCGCCGCGGGTACCGGTCAGCAGCTCGTTGGCGCGGCCGGCGATGACCTCGTTGGCGTTCATGTTCGACTGGGTGCCCGACCCGGTCTGCCAGACGACGAGCGGGAACTCGTCGTCCCACTTCCCCGCCGCGACCTCGCCCGCCGCCTGTTCGATCACCGGCGCGAGGTTGTCATCGAGAACGCCGAGGCGCGCGTTGACCCGCGCCGCCGCCTGCTTGACCAGCCCGAGCGCATGGACGAGCGGCAAGGGCATCCGCTCGCTCGTCTCGGGCCGGAGAGCGGCCGGGTCGGTCCCGATCGGAAAGTTGCCGATCGACCGCTGCGTCTGCGCGCCCCAATAGGCGCTCGCGTCGACGTCGATCGGGCCGAAACTGTCGGTCTCGCTGCGGGTGGCCATGGTCGCTCCGGTGACGGCGTCGACCGCTGTCTACCGGAGCGGCATCGGGCGGGCAATCGCGCCCGCCCTATCCCGGGCGAGGGTCAATTGCGGGTCAGGCGGACGACGATCGGTTTCGATCGGTCCGCCCGATCCGCCTTCAGGCGGCAGCAAGCGACCGGCGGCGCGCGGCGACCCCGACGAGGCCGAAGCCGGCGACGAGCAGCGCCCAGGTCGGCGCATCGGGCACGGCAGTCAGCGCGACGCCGTCGATGAACGACGTCGTGTCGCCGTTGGCGAGGCCGTTGAAGGCGATCGTGTACGACTGCCCGGCGACGACGCCGAACTCGCCGCTCGTCTTGGGGACGAACGCGCCGTAGGTGCTCGAGTAGGTGCCGAGCGTGGCGCCGTTGACCGTGACGGTATAGCTGTGGATGCCATAGCCGTTGCGGTTGGTGTCGATCCAGTTCAGCGCAAGACCGCCGGTCGCCGTCGCGACCACGGTCTGCGACAGCGTCTCGTTCGCCTGGAGCATCCCGTAATAGTTGCCGTCGGGCGTCGTCGTGCCGCCCCACGCGGCGCTACCCGAATGGATCACGCCGCCGTTGACGCCCCACGCGCCCGGCGGGCACGCGGCATTGCCACCCGCGGCGACGCCGTCGTAGCAATAATCGGTGACCCCGGTGCCGGCCGCTTCGAAGCTGCCGTCGATGATGGTCGTGGCAGCGGCGATGGCCGGCGCGGCGGCAAGGGCGGCGGCGGCGAGAAGACGGACAAGCATCGCTTTACTCCACAGGTTTGCTCTCGCCCCTGCAAGTCGCGAGCCAACCCGGTATGTCCTTGAATTCACGTCGATCGATCGCCGGCTGCCGGTTACCGGTGTAAAGAAAACCGACACTTACGAGGCGTGCGGCGCGGCTACTTCTTTCGGAAGCGGTCGAGGGTGACGACGTTCGAGCCGTCTTCGACCGGCGGCGGTGGGGCTTCGGGCTCGGGCTCGGGCAGCGGCGCGTCGCTGCCGGGCTGAAACTGGAGCGCGAAGTTGACCGCGGGGTCGACGAAGCCGGTGACCGCGGCGAACGGAATCGACAGCTTGGCCGGCACCTGGTTGAAACTGAGGCCGATGGTGAAGCGCTCGTCGGTGATCGTCAGATCCCAGTAGCGGTGCTGGATGACGATCGTCATCTCCTCGGGATAGCGTTCGAGAAGATGCTTCGGCATCTCGACGCCCGGAAAGCGGGTGCGGAAGGCGATGTAGAAGTGGTGTGCGCCGGGCAGCCCGCCCTCGGCGTCGATCCGTTCGAGGACGCGCTGGACGACCGACCGCAGCGCCGTCTGGACGATCTCGTCGTAGGGAATCAGACTGTCGACGGTGGTGTCGTTCACGAGGCTGACTCCGGGAGCGCGGGCTATCAAGTGGCGCGGGGCGCGGGGGCGGTCAAGGGGCCGATCCTCCCCGCGCCGCGGGGAGGTGGCACGGCGCCACCGTGACGAAGGGGCGAGCCC
>CAXTQJ010000009.1:14781-17041 GCA_964246245.1 uncultured Sphingomonadaceae bacterium | reverse complement strand
CCTCCGGCGCTTCGCGCCACCTCCCCGCCGAGCGGGGAAAATCGAAGGGGTGGGGAGCTTCTGTTGCTCGGGGCTCCCCGTCCCGCCGGTGTCCGCTTCTGTTGCCCGGGGCGGCCCGTCCCGCGCTTTCGGCCAGTGTAACTTAGTCCGTCAGGACCGGGTTACGCTGCGATTGCGAATGCCTCGTTGTCGTTGGCATTTCTCTGGTGTTGAACGCTTTAACGGCAGTTTCAGGCCGGGCGAAGGCAGTCGTCTTTCAACACACGTCGATCCTGTTTCGGCCCCATGCACTCCCCGCGACAACCGGGAGTCGAATGGTGGAGCCGCCGGGTACCGCCCCCGGGTCCGCTGCGCCTAGTTCACGATACGATTTATCGCCATAGCTTCCCGTTGCCGGGTCACATCGGCGATATAGCGCGGATCGGCGGGAAGTTCCACCTGCTTTGCGATCACCGCGTCGCTGGCGAACGCCAGCATGACGGCGACTGGCGGTAGGTATTACGCCGCCGCGCGGAGGCGGGTGACGACGCGGTCGAACATCGGCCGCAGGACCGGCTGCGGCAGCGTCACCGGAACGCCGACGACGCCGACATAATGATCGAGCATCGTCTGGTTGATCGCGTCCCAGTCGTAGCGGCGGCTGAGCGCGAGGCCCGCCTCGCCCGCCATCGCCGCGGCGCGGTCGTCGGTCAGATACGTCGCCAGCGCGGCCGCGTAGCCCTCGACGTCACCCGGCGTGACGAGCTGCCCCGAGATGCCGTGGTGGACGAGGCTCGACGTCCCCGTCGCGCGCGCGCCGACGACGGGCAGGCCGCACGCCATCGCCTCGAGGGTGACGTTGCCGAACGTCTCGGTCGTCGACGGGTTGAACAGCATGTCCGACGAGGCATAGGCGCGGGCGAGGTCGGCCCCTTCGAGCTGGCCGGCGAAGATCGCCTGCGGCATCCGCGCCTGCGCCCAGTCCCACGCGAGGCCGTCGCCGACGATCAGCACCCGGTGCGCGACGCCCGCGGCGGTCAGGCGGTCGACGGTGTCGGCGAAGACATCGAGCCCCTTCTCCATGACCAGTCGGCCGACGAAGGCGACGACCCGCTCGTCGTCGCCGATGCCGAGGTCGCGACGCCAACCGAGCGAGCGGCAGCCCGGGTTGAACCGGCCGGCGTCGACGCCGCGGCTCCAGATCTTGATGTTCGTCGCCATGCCGTCGGCGCGGAACTGGTCGGCCATCGACTCCGACGGCGCATAGACCTCGACCAGGTCGTGGTGGAAGCGACGCATGATCTCGGCTGTGATCCGGTTGACCCACGTCAGCCCGTAATAGGTCAGGTAGGTGTCGAACCGCGTGTGCAGCGACGCGACGACGGGGACGCCGTTGGCCTTGCCCCAGCGCTTGACGGTGAACGCCAGCCGGTCGGGGGCGGCGAGGTGGACGAGGTTCGGCGCGAATGCCTCGAGGTCGCGCCGCGTCGCCGCGTTCATGCCGAGCGCGACGCGGTAATCGCCCCGCCCGGGAACCTTGACCGACGGGACCGAGATCAGCGTGCCGGTCGGTTCGAACGCGGGCGTGTCGCTGGTCGGCGAATAGACGCGGACGGCGACGCCCTGCCGCTCAAGATAGCCGACGAGGAGATTGAGCGCCTTGTTCGCGCCGTCGCGCTGATAGTTGTAGTTGCCGGAGAAGAGAGCGACGCGAAGTTGGTCCTGGCGCACTGGGCGGCATCCTCTTGTGTCTCGGTCGCGACAGATACGCAGGCATTATGACCGCGGTTGGGCAACGCGCGGATTGCAATACGGCTGCATCGTTGCGGGGCTGACACAAGAAAATCTCCGTCGCGTGGCCGCCGCGCCGCGGGCGGACACGAGAACCCCGCCGGATCGCTCCGGCGGGGGTGTCGTCGGCGAGCGCGGTCAGGCCACGGCGGTCACCGCGCGGCGGCGGAGGCCACCGCCGATGACGCCGAAGCCGGCGTTCATCGACGTCCACGCGGCGGGCTCGGTCCGGACGATCCGGTCGTCGAGGGTGTAGCGCGTGACGAAGACCGTCGACGACCGGATGCTGACGTCGGTCACCACGGCGAACGCAGGCGCGCTCAGCCCACCACTTCCCCCAACGGTGACGACAGGCTGTCGGCTTCCGCCGGCAGCGGCACCGCGGCGAGCTTCGCCGCCTGGCTCGCCCGCAGCGCGGCGTCGCGGCTCGTCGCCGTGACCCGCATCCGCGCCATCGCCGCGCCGGTCCCGGCCGGGATCAGGCGACCGA
>CAXTQJ010000009.1:5001-14771 GCA_964246245.1 uncultured Sphingomonadaceae bacterium | reverse complement strand
CTTCAAGCCCGTCAGCGTGTCGATCTTGCCCTGGACCGCCGCCTCGGTCAGCACGCGCGTCGTCTCCTGGAACGACGCGGCGCTGATGAAGCTCTTGGTCTGGAGCGACGCCTTGGTGATGCCGAGGAGGACCGGCTTGCCTTCGGCCGGCGTCTCGCCGGCGCCGAGCTTCGCGTTCTGCTCCTCCATCTCGAGCCGGTCGACCTGCTCGCCGACGAGCATCGTCGTGCCCCCCGACTTGGTGATCTCGACCTTCTGCAGCATCTGGCGGACGATCGTCTCGATGTGCTTGTCGTTGATCCGCACGCCCTGGAGCCGGTAGACCTCCTGGATTTCGGCGCACAGGTACTCGGCGAGCGGCTCGATCCCGAGGACATCGAGGATGTCGTGCGGGTTTGGGTTGCCGTCGATCAGATAGTCGCCGCGGCGAACATAATCCCCCTCCTGCACCGAGACGTGCTTGCCCTTCGGGATCATGTATTCGGCCAGTTCGCCGTCGTCGCCGCGGATGTTGATCCGACGCTTGGTCTTGTAGTCCTTGCCGAACTCGACGCGCCCGTTGAGCCGCGCGATGACCGCGTTGTCCTTCGGGATGCGCGCCTCGAACAACTCGGCGACCCGCGGCAGACCGCCGGTGATGTCGCGCGTCTTGGCGGCGTCCTTCGGGATGCGGGCGAGCACGTCGCCGGCCTCGACGTCCTGGCCGTCGGCGACCGACAGGATCGCGCCGACCGCGAGCAGATAGCGCGCGCTCTCACCCGAGGCCTCGTCGAGGAGGGTGATGCGCGGACGCAGCTCCTCCTTCTGCTTGGCCCCGCGCCAGTCGGTGACGACCTTGTTGGCGATGCCGGTCGCGTCGTCGACGTTCTCCGACATCGACAGGCCCTCGGTCAGGTCCTGGTACTTCACCTTGCCCGACTTTTCCGTGATCACCGGCAGGGTGTACGGGTCCCAGTCGGCGAGGCGGTCGCCCTTACTGACGATCGCGCCGTCGAGGTGCATCAGCGACGTGCCGTAGGCGATCCGGTGGATCGACCGCTCGCGCCCGTCGCTGTCGAGCAGGACGAGTTCGCCGTTGCGCGCCATCGAGATGTTGCGCCCGCGGCTGTCGCGGATGGTCGACATGTTGCGGAGCTGGACGGTGCCGTCGACGAGCGCGTCGAGGGTCGACTGCTCGCTGACCTGCGCCGCGCCGCCGATGTGGAAGGTCCGCATCGTCAGCTGGGTACCCGGCTCGCCGATCGACTGCGCCGCGATGACGCCGACCGCCTCGCCGATGTTGACCGGCGTGCCGCGGGCGAGATCGCGCCCGTAGCACTTGGCGCAAACGCCGCCCTTCGTCTCGCACAGCAGCGGCGAGCGGATCTTGACCTCGGCCACCGCCGCCTTCTCGATCTTCGCGACGTCGGCTTCGCTCAGCAGCATCGCCGCCGGCGCGAGGACCTCGCCGGTCTTGCCGTCGACGATGTCGTCGAGCACCGTCCGGCCGAGGATACGCTCCGACAGCGACACGATCGTGTTGCCGCCCTCGACGATCGCCTTCATCGTCATGCCGCGCTCGGTGCCGCAGTCGTCCTCGTTGACGACGCAGTCCTGCGACACGTCGACCAACCGCCGCGTCAGATAGCCCGAGTTGGCCGTCTTGAGCGCGGTGTCGGCGAGGCCCTTGCGCGCGCCGTGCGTCGAGTTGAAGTATTCGAGGACGGTCAGCCCCTCCTTGAAGTTCGAGATGATCGGCGTCTCGATGATCTCGCCGCTCGGCTTGGCCATCAGGCCGCGCATCCCGGCCAGCTGCTTCATCTGCGCCTGGCTGCCGCGCGCACCCGAATGCGCCATCATGTAGATCGAGTTGATGGGCTTCTCGCGGCCGGCGTCGTCGAGCGGCTTGGCCGAGATCTCGCGCATCATCGCGTCGGCGACCTTGTCGCCGCAGCGCGCCCACGCGTCGACCACCTTGTTGTACTTCTCGCCCTGGGTGATCAGGCCGTCCTGGTACTGCTGCTCGAAGTCCTTGACCATCGTCCGGGTGTCGCCGACCATCCTCGCCTTCTCGGGCGGAATGACCATGTCGTCCTTGCCGAAGCTGATCCCCGCCTTGAACGCGTTCTGGAACCCGAGCGTCATGATCGCGTCGGCGAACAGCACGGTCTCCTTCTGCCCGGTGTGGCGGTAGACGGTGTCGATGACGTCGGCGATCTCCTTCTTGGTCAGGAGGCGGTTGATCGTCTCGAACGGCACCTTGTGGCTCTTCGGCAGCGTCTCGCCGAGCAGCATCCGGCCCGGCGTCGTCGTGACGCGGCGCAGCACGGTCTTGCCGGCCTCGTCGGTCGTCTCGACCCGCGCGACGATCTTCGAGTGGAGCGTCACCGCACCGGCGTTGAGCGCCTGGTGGACCTCGGCCATGTTGGCGAAGGCCATGCCGGCGCCGGGCTCGCCCTCGCGGTCCATCGACAGATAGTAGAGGCCGAGCACCATGTCCTGCGACGGGACGATGATCGGCTTGCCGTTCGCGGGCGACAGGATGTTGTTGGTCGACATCATCAGGACGCGCGCTTCGAGCTGCGCCTCGAGCGACAGCGGCACGTGGACCGCCATCTGATCGCCGTCGAAGTCGGCGTTGAACGCCGAGCAGACGAGCGGATGGAGCTGGATCGCCTTGCCTTCGATCAGCACCGGCTCGAACGCCTGGATGCCGAGGCGATGGAGCGTCGGCGCGCGGTTGAGGAGCACCGGATGCTCGCGGATCACCTCGTCGAGGATGTCCCAGACCTCCTTGCGCTCCTTCTCGACCCACTTCTTCGCCTGCTTGAGGGTCATGCTGAGACCCTTGGCGTCGAGGCGCGAGTAGATGAACGGCTTGAACAGTTCGAGCGCCATCTTCTTCGGCAGGCCGCACTGGTGGAGCTTGAGTTCGGGCCCGGTGACGATGACCGACCGCCCCGAATAGTCGACGCGCTTGCCAAGCAGGTTCTGGCGGAAGCGCCCCTGCTTGCCCTTGAGCATGTCCGACAGCGACTTGAGCGGCCGCTTGTTGGCCCCGGTGATCGTCCGGCCGCGGCGGCCGTTGTCGAACAGCGCGTCGACCGCCTCCTGGAGCATCCGCTTCTCGTTGCGGACGATGATGTCGGGCGCGCGCAGCTCGATCAGCCGCTTCAGGCGGTTGTTGCGGTTGATCACGCGGCGATAGAGGTCGTTGAGGTCCGACGTCGCGAACCGACCGCCGTCGAGCGGGACCAGCGGGCGCAGCTCGGGCGGGATGACCGGAACGACGTTGAGGACCATCCACTCGGGACGGTTGATCGGCGTGGTCTCCTCGCCGCCTTCGGTCTTCACCGGGATGAAGTGCTCGAGCACCTTCATCCGCTTGATGATCTTCTTGGGCTTCAATTCCGACTTGGTCGTGCGCAGCTCCTCCTCGAGCGCGGCGTATTCGGCCGGCGCGTCGATGTCCTCGAGGAGCTTGCGGATCGCCTCGGCGCCGATGCCGGCCTGGAAGGCGTCCTCGCCGAACTCGTCCTGGAGCTGGACGTACTCGTCCTCGGTCAGGAGCGCGAACTTGTTCCACTTCTTGTCGGAACCCCAGCCGAGGAGCTTCTTGACCTCGCCCTCGTCGATCATCCCCTGTTCGAGGACGACGTACTGCTCGAAGTAGAGCACCCGCTCGAGGTTCTTGAGCGGCATGTCGAGGAGCGTGCCGATGCGGCTCGGCAGCGACTTGAGGAACCAGATGTGCGCGACCGGCGCGGCGAGCTCGATGTGGCCCATGCGCTCGCGGCGGACCTTCGAGACGGTGACCTCGACGCCGCACTTCTCGCAGACGATGCCCTTGTACTTCATCCGCTTGTACTTGCCGCACAGGCACTCGTAGTCCTTGATCGGACCGAAGATGCGCGCGCAGAACAGGCCGTCGCGCTCGGGCTTGAACGTCCGGTAGTTGATCGTCTCGGGCTTCTTGATCTCGCCGAACGACCACGACCGGATCTTCTCCGGCGAGGCGAGGCTGATCTGGATCTGGTCGAACGTCTCCGGCTTAACCGCCGGGTTGAAGAAGTTCATCAGCTCGGTGTTCATGTCCGATCCTTTTCTACCTCCCCTCCCCTTCAGGGGAGGGATCGGGGGTGAGGAAGTCAGCGGCTGACCGCGGCCATTCGCTCCGTCTCCACCCCCGGGCCGCGCCTGCGGCGCGTCTCTCGCCCCTCCCCCGAAGGGGAGGGGAAGCGTCTAATCGACCACCTCGTGCGTCTGCAGCTCGACGTTCAAGCCCAGCGACCGCATCTCCTTGACGAGCACGTTGAAGCTCTCGGGGATGCCCGCCTCGAACGTGTCGTCGCCCTTGACGATCGCCTCGTAGACCTTGGTCCGGCCGATGACGTCGTCGGACTTGACCGTGAGCATCTCCTGCAAGGTGTAGGCGGCCCCGTACGCCTGCAAGGCCCACACCTCCATCTCGCCGAACCGCTGCCCGCCGAACTGCGCCTTGCCGCCCAGCGGCTGCTGGGTGACCAAGCTGTAAGGCCCGATCGAACGCGCGTGGATCTTGTCGTCGACGAGATGGTGGAGCTTGAGCATGTAGATGTAGCCGACCGTCACCTTGCGGTCGAACATCTCGCCCGAGCGGCCGTCGAACAGCTCGACCTGCCCCGACGAATCGAGCCCGGCGAGCTCGAGCATCCCCGACACGTCGGCCTCGCGCGCGCCGTCGAACACCGGCGTCGCCATCGGCACGCCAAGCGACAGGTTCTTCGCCAGCTCGCCGAGCCCCTCGTCGTCGAGGCTGGCGATCTCGCTGTCGTACTGGCCACCGTAGATGTCCTTGAGCTTGGCCTTGAGCGTCGACGTATCGGCCCCCGCCAGGCCCTTCGACTTGGCATGGATGTCCTCGAGCATCGCCCCGATCTGCTTGCCGAGACCGCGCGCGGCCCAGCCGAGGTGCGTCTCGAAGATCTGCCCGACGTTCATCCGGCTCGGCACGCCAAGCGGGTTGAGGACGAGGTCGACCGGCGTCCCGTCGGCGAGGAACGGCATGTCCTCCTGCGGCAGGATGCGGCTGATCACGCCCTTGTTGCCGTGACGGCCGGCCATCTTGTCGCCGGGCTGGAGCTTGCGCTTCACCGCGACGAACACCTTGACCATCTTGAGGACGCCCGGCGGCAGCTCGTCGCCCGCCTGGAGCTTCGCCTTCTTGTCGTCGAGGCGCGCGTCGATCGACTTCGACGCCTCCTCCCACTGCGCCTTCAACGCCTCGAGATCGGACTGGACGGCGTCGTCGGCGACGCCGAACTTCCACCATTCGCGGCGCGGCTGGCCGGCCAGCGTCTCGTCGTCGATCGCGACGCCCTTCTTGAGGCCCTTCGGCGTCGCCGCGCTCGTCTGGCCGACGAGCATCGTCTTGAGGCGGGCGTAGGTCGAGCGGTCGAGGATCGCGCGCTCGTCGGCGGCGTCCTTGTCGAGACGCTCGATCTCCTCGCGCTCGATCTGCATCGCGCGCTCGTCCTTGTCGATGCCGTGGCGGTTGAACACGCGGACCTCGACGACCGTCCCGGCGACGCCCGGCGGCAGCTTGAGCGACGTGTCGCGGACGTCCGACGCCTTCTCGCCGAAGATCGCGCGGAGGAGCTTCTCCTCGGGCGTCATCGGCGACTCGCCTTTCGGCGTGATCTTGCCGCACAGGATGTCGCCCGGCTCGACCTCGGCCCCGATGTAGACGATGCCCGCCTCGTCGAGATTGCGCAGCGCCTCCTCGCCGACATTGGGGATGTCGCGGGTGATGTCCTCCGGCCCGAGCTTGGTGTCGCGCGCCATGACCTCGAACTCCTCGATGTGGATCGAGGTGAAGACATCCTCCTTGACGATCTTCTCGTTGATCAGGATCGAGTCCTCGTAGTTGTACCCATTCCACGGCATGAACGCGACGAGCGCGTTGCGCCCGAGCGCCAGCTCACCCAGCTCGGTCGACGGCCCGTCGGCGATGATATCGCCCTTGGTGACGAGGTCGCCAACCTTCACCAGCGGCCGCTGGTTGATGCAGGTGTTCTGGTTCGACCGCTGGAACTTCATCAGCGTGTAGATGTCGACGCCCGACTTGCCCGCCTCGACCTCCTGCGTCGCGCGGAGGACGATGCGCATCGCGTCGACCTGGTCGACGATGCCGGTCCGCCGCGCGGCGATCGCCGCCCCCGAATCGCGCGCGACCGTTCCCTCCATGCCGGTGCCGACGAACGGCGCCTCGGCCTTGACCAGCGGCACCGCCTGGCGCTGCATGTTCGAGCCCATCAGCGCGCGGTTGGCGTCGTCGTTCTCGAGGAACGGGATCAGCGACGCGGCGACCGACACCAGCTGCTTCGGACTGACGTCCATCAGCGTGATCTGGTTCTTCGGCGCCATCAGGAACTCGCCCGCTTCGCGCGACGAGATCAGGTCCTCGGTGAAGGTTCCGTCCTTCTCCGTCCCGGCGTTGGCCTGGGCGATCGTGTGCTTCGCCTCCTCCATCGCCGACAGGTAGACGACGTCGTCGGTCAGCTTGTGGTCGACCACCTTGCGGTACGGCGTCTCGATGAAGCCGTACTTGTTGACCCGGCTGAACGTCGCGAGGCTGTTGATCAGCCCGATGTTCGGCCCCTCGGGGGTCTCGATCGGGCAGATGCGGCCGTAGTGCGTCGGGTGGACGTCGCGGACCTCGAACCCGGCGCGCTCGCGGGTCAGACCGCCCGGCCCGAGCGCCGAGACGCGGCGCTTGTGCGTGACTTCGCTGAGCGGGTTGGTCTGGTCCATGAACTGGCTGAGCTGCGACGAGCCGAAGAACTCGCGCACCGCCGCCACCGCGGGCTTGGCGTTGATCAGGTCGTTCGGCATGACGGTGTCGATGTCGACCGACGACATCCGCTCCTTGACCGCGCGCTCCATGCGCAGCAGCCCGACGCGGTACTGGTTCTCGAGCAGCTCGCCGACCGACCGGACGCGGCGGTTGCCGAGATTGTCGATGTCGTCGATCTCGCCCTTGCCGTCCTTCAGCCCGACGAGGACCCTGACCACTTCGAGGATGTCCTCGCGGCGAAGCACGGTCAGGTCGTCGGCGACGTCGAGACCCATGCGCATGTTCATCTTGACCCGGCCGACGGCGCTGAGGTCGTAGCGGTCGGGGTCGAAGAACAGGCCGTAGAACATCGATTCGGCGGTCTCGCGCGTCGGCGGCTCGCCGGGGCGCATGACGCGGTAGATTTCGCTGAGCGCGTGATCACGGTCCTCGACCTTGTCGGCCATCAGCGTGTTGCGCATCCACGGGCCGACGTTGACATGGTCGATGTCGAGCAGCTCGATCGTCGCCTGGCCCGACGCGTCGATCTTGGCGAGGTTCTCGGCGGTCAGCTCGTCGCCGGCCTCGATGTATATCTCGCCCGTCGCGCCGTTGACGAGATCGAACGCCGAATAGCGGCCGAAGATCTCCTCGGTCGGGATGAGCAGCGACTTGAGCCCGTCGGTCTGCGCCTTGCGCGCCAGCCGCGGCGTGATCTTGGTGCCGAGCGGGAAGACGACCTCACCACTCTCGGCGTTGACGACATCGAAGCTCGGCTTGGTCCCGCGCCATTGCTCGGCCTCGAACGGCACGACCCAGCCGTGCTCGCCGTGCGCGCCCTGACCGCGGACCCACGTCACGCGGCCGTAGAACTCGTTGAGGATTTCCTCGCTGCTGTAATTCAGGGCGTAGAGCAGCGTCGTCACCGGCAGCTTGCGCTTCCGGTCGATACGGACGTTGACGATGTCCTTGGCGTCGAACTCGAAATCGAGCCACGAGCCGCGGTACGGGATGACCCGCGCGGCGAACAGGAACTTGCCCGACGCGTGCGTCTTGCCGCGGTCGTGGTCGAAGAACACGCCCGGCGACCGGTGCATCTGGCTGACGATGACGCGCTCGGTGCCGTTGATGATGAAGGTGCCGTTGCCCGTCATCAGGGGCATGTCGCCCATGTAGACGTCCTGCTCCTTGATATCGAGCACCGACCGCGCCTCGGTGTCGACGTCAACCTCGAACACGATCAGGCGGAGCGTGACGCGCATCGGCGCGGCGTAGGTCATGCCGCGCTGGCGGCACTCGTCGGTGTCGTACTTGGGGTCCTCAAGCTCGTAATGGACGAAGTCGAGCTCGGCGGTGCCGGCGAAATCGCGGATCGGGAAGACCGAGCGCAGCGTCTTCTCGAGGCCGCTGACGTAGTTGTCGGCCGGGCGCGAGCGGAGGAACAGCTCGTACGATTCGCGCTGGACCTCGATCAGGTTCGGCATCTGCACGACCTCGCGGATCGTGCCGAAGGTCTTGCGGACGCGCTTCTTGGTGGTGAAGCTGGTGCCGGCGGTCGGGGTGGCCGGGGTAATCGCCTGGGTCGCCATGATCGTCCTTCATGCCTCGCGGCGGTGGAGCGGACCCCAACGCCAAAAAGTGCGTATTCCCGCATGGGAACCGCACCGCCTGCCTCGTTGGAACCCGCCGCTGCCCCCTATTCTCGACACGTCCGTGAGCAAGGCGGACGGTCACCCGGGCGCAGGGAAGACGGCGCACCTGCGTGAGCGGGTGTGCCGGAATGTCGTTGAGCGATGGATATAGGGGATGGCTGAGGCGTTGGGAAGAGCCTAATGCCCGTCGGCAAGTCGTCTCTTGTTAAGGACGCGAGAATGCAGATCGACAAGGATGGCCATGTCGTCGATCAGCGTGTCAAGCAGGAGATACGTACACTCCTCGAACGCGGCGCGATGCCCGTCGAACTTCGATAGCATAGGTATCGAACTGGTGGGCAAGTCGACGCCCGCGAGTCGGCCCGGGCAGCCGGCGGTCTATGAGGCCGTGACGGCAGCTCAGAATGCCTCGCTGAAGTGGCTCTCGCCGGCTTGACCGAAGCACTCAAGATCAAGGCAACCGAGATCTTCCGGCATCCGACTGCATCGCAGAAGACGCCTTCGGAAGCGGAGACGGCGCGATGGTAGTTGTTCCCCAAAGAAGACTGAGTCTCCTCCTGACGCTAGTGGCGGAAGCAGCCGACGCGCAGCCGGCAGGCACCAGTGTATCGGTCCGGCTGAACAGCGTGATGATCAGTAAGATTGGCGTGCTGGAACATCATGTCAGTGGCAACGAAACTCCCGCGACCTGCTCACGCTTCAGGCTGACAACCGCCGACGCTCGCGAGTTCTTTGCCAAAGCTGCGCCTGTCAGCGCCGAGTTATACGGTCATCGCCTCGACGCCTCGAACTGCGTTAGTACCGGGAAGGCAGTAACGACTGCCGGCGTTGATGGACGCTGGACAATCGATCTTGAGCGACGCGGCGAGCTCGTGCTCAACAATGGGCAGCGACGATACTATTACTGCGCCCGATGTTCGGCACGTCAGTATGACGAGGTTGATGCGGACGCGCTGCCCCAGTAACGCCGAAGATCGGCGGGCCTGTCTCAGGACCGCCTATCCAATCTCAACACAAGCGGCTAAGCCTACTTCAGCTCGACGGTCCCGCCGGCGGCTTCGATCTGGGCCTTGATCTTGTCGGCTTCGGCCTTGTTGACGCCTTCCTTGATCGCCTTCGGCGCGCTTTCGACCAGCGTCTTGGCTTCGGTCAGGCCGAGCCCGGTCAGGGCGCGGACCTCCTTGATGACGTTGATCTTCTTGCCGCCGTCGCCGGTCAGGATGACGTCGAACTCGGTCTTCTCCTCGACCGGCGCAGCCGCGGCAGCGGCACCGCCCGCGGCCGGCGCGGCGGCGACGGCAGCGGCGGCCGAGACACCCCACTTC
>CAXTQJ010000009.1:476-4991 GCA_964246245.1 uncultured Sphingomonadaceae bacterium | reverse complement strand
GGCCTGGATGAGGCCGACGATCTTCGCGCGCAGCTCGTCGAGCGACGGCAAGGTCGCGAGCGCCTGGACGCCGGCGACATCGAGGACGGTCGCGCCCATCGCGCCGCCGACCAGCTCGAACTTGTCGTTGGCCCTGGCGAAGTCGACCGCAACCTTGGCCGCGGCGACGGGGTCCTTCGACGTGGCGAAGCCGACCGGCCCGGTCAGCATCGGCCCGAGCGGCTGGTACGGCGTCCCGTCGAGCGCGATCCGCGCCAGCCGGTTCTTGGTCACCTTGAAGCTCGCCCCGGCGGCGCGCATCTTGTTCCTGAGGTCGCCGACCTGCGCGACGGTCAGCCCATGGTTGCGCGCGACGACGACGACGCTCGTCTCGGACAGGGTCCGGGCGAGGTTCGAAATCTGCTCGCCCTTTTCGGTGCGGTCCATCAATCCCTCCACATCGCCGGCGCGCGGACGCACCGACCGAATTCGCGGACGATGCGATCGCACCGTCCGTCCGTCCGTCCGTCCGCGAAAAAGGGATCGTCGCCGCGGCGAGAGCCGCCGGCCAAGAGCGCAACATGCGCTGAACTATCCCCGTCTCATGCTGGCCCCCGAAGGGCTTAGGCCGCAAGCGGCACCGACAGTCTCGGACGGTCGCCGGCCGCGCGAGCGGTCGGACCGGGGCGCTATAGCGGCTGCGACGCCGCCGTCAAGCGCCCCGTACGTTCAGACCGGGCCGTGGCCCGGCACCGTCGCCGTGTCGACCTTGACGCCGGGACCCATCGACGAGCTGAGCGCGACCTTCTGCAGGTACTTGCCCTTGGCCCCCGTCGGCTTGGCCCGCGTCACCGCGTCCATCAGCGCGTCGAAGTTGGCGCGCAGATCCTCGGGCGAGAAGCTCGCCTTGCCGAGACGGCCGTGGATGATGCCGGCCTTCTCGACGCGGTACTCGACCTGGCCGCCCTTCGCCGCCTCGACCGCGGCGGCGACGTTCATCGTCACCGTGCCGAGCTTGGGGTTGGGCATCAGCCCCTTCGGCCCGAGCACCTTGCCGAGGCGACCGACCAGACCCATCATGTCGGGCGTCGCGATGCAGCGGTCGAAGTCGATCTTGCCGCCCTGGACGGCTTCGAGCAGGTCTTCGGCTCCGACGACGTCGGCCCCGGCCTTGGTCGCCTCCTCGGCCTTCGCGCCGCGGGCGAAGACGCCGACGCGGACGGTCTTGCCGGTCCCCTTGGGCAGCGTGACGACGCCGCGGACCATCTGGTCGGCGTGGCGCGGATCGACGTTCAACCCGATCGCGACTTCGATCGTCTCGTCGAACTTGGCGGTGGCGTTCGCCTTGACGATGCCGAGCGCGTCGTCGAGCGCATAGAGCTTCTCGCGGTCGATCGTGCCGGCCTGCGCCTTCTGCTTCTTCGTCGCGGCCATGATCAGCCCTCCACCACTTCGAGACCCATCGAGCGCGCGCTGCCCTCGATCGTCCGCATCGCCATCTCGACCGTGTTCGCGTTGAGGTCGGCCATCTTCGTCTCGGCGATGGTGCGCAGCTGCGACTGCTTGATCTGCCCGGCGCTCGGGCCCTTGCCCGGCGTCGTCGCCCCCGCCTTGAGGCCGGCCGCCTGCTTGATCAGGAACGACGCCGGCGGCGTCTTGGTCGCGAAGGTGAAGCTGCGGTCGGCGAACACCGTGATGACCGTGGGGATCGGCGTCCCCTTCTCGAGTTCCGACGTCTTGGCGTTGAACGCCTTGCAGAACTCCATGATGTTGACGCCGCGCTGGCCGAGCGCGGGGCCGATCGGCGGGCTGGGCGTGGCGCTGCCGGCCTTGACCTGCAGCTTGATGTAACCGGTGATCTTCTTCGCCATGACGGCACTCTCCTAGTTTGTGGTGCGAACGGCGGTAAAGCCTCCCACAGGGGTACGAACGTAACTTCTCTTCGGTAATTCCGCTTTCGCGGGAATGACAAGTCAGGATTACTTGGGCTTCTCGACCTGCTCGAAGGCGAGCTCGACCGGCGTCGCACGGCCGAAGATCGACACGCTGACCTTGACCCGGCCGTGATCGAAATCGAGTTCCTCGACCAGTCCGTTGAAGCTGGCGAACGGGCCGTCGAGCACCTTGACCTGGTCGCCGATCTCGTAGTTGACCTTGAGCTTGATCTTCGCCGCGGGGGCCAGCTCGTCGGTCTTGGTGTTGAGGATGCGCGCGGCCTCCGCCTCGCTGATCGGCTGCGGCTTGTTCTGCTGGCCGAGGAAGCCGGTGACCTTCGGCGTGTTCTTGACGAGGTGATAGATGTCGTCGTTCATCGCCATCTTCGCGAGCACGTAGCCGGGGAAGAACTTGCGGTCGCTCGTCACCTTCTTGCCGCGGCGGACCTCGGTCACCTTCTCGACCGGCACCTCGACCGACTCGATGAAGGCGTCGAGGCCCTTGCGCGCCGCCTCGGTGACGATCGCGTCGCGGACCTTATTCTCGAAGCCCGAATAGGCGTGGATGATGTACCAGCGGTTCGACATGATCAGGCCGCCAGGCTCAGCAGCGCCTTGACCAGCCGGCCGAGGATCTGGTCGATGCCGAAGAAGAACAGCGACAGCACCGTCGTCATGATCAGGACCATGATCGTCGTCGTGATCGTCTCGCGCCGGGTCGGCCACGCGATCTTGCCCGTCTCGACACGCACCTGCCGCACGAACTCGCCGGGGGAAGTCTTCGCCATCTGAACCGTCTAGCGCCTTCTCGAAACAACGACGACCAGCCGGTCACCTGTGTCAGGATCGCGGCTGGCGAAAATCCCGGCCCCGGCTGGCAGGAGTGGAGGGGCTCGAACCCCCGGCCCTCGGTTTTGGAGACCGATGCTCTACCAACTGAGCTACACTCCTGCGAGTGCCGAGGGCTGTGCATATACGGAAGGCGGCAGGGCAAGCGTAACGGACATCAGGCGCATGGAATTCTCCTTTCGCAAGATACCCACGCCGAGCCTGCAACGTTCCATGAACTCGCGGTAACCTTGCGGCCCGACGGGTTCGGAAACGACGCTCCAACTGCCTGATTTATATGGAGCGGGTAGCGGGGATCGAACCCGCATCACAAGCTTGGAAGGCTAGTGCTCTACCATTGAGCTATACCCGCGCATGGTCCGTGTAGCACGCCCGCGCCGACTGGTGGAGAGGGTTGGATTTGAACCAACGTAGGGTTGCCCCGGCAGATTTACAGTCTGCTGCCATTGACCGCTCGGCCACCTCTCCACGCGCCCGACGGCCGCGTCCGCGCTGGCGACGCGGAGCGCGGGTTAGTGGCGAAAGCACTCCACCCTGTCAACGCTGCCGCGGCACGCCGGCACACCCGCGCAACGTTTCGTCCATCCCGCGGTTAATCAGGCAACGATACCTGCCTTGGGGCCATCATGCTGTCACCGACGACCGACGACGGGCATCCGCTCGCCGACCAGTTCCGCGATTTCGTCCGCTCCGCCGCCTTTCCCTGCGTCGGCGCGAAGTCGGCGCTGGCCAAGGGTCAGATGCGGATCGTCGTCGCGCGCGACATCCGCTCGGGGTGGGACGACCTGCGCATCTATCCCGGCCTGCTCGACCTCGCGCGAAGCTATGCCGCCGATCCGGTGCTGTTCCAGACCTTCGTCGTCGTCTTCGAGCAGGACTGGGCGTTGTCGGAAGCGAGCTTCGAGGCGGCGATGTGGGCGCGGCTCCAGTCGCTGTCGGACAAGGACACCATGTTCGCGCAAGGCGTCGACCGCCGGGTCAGCGGCGATCCGGACGACCCGCATTTCTCGCTCAGCTTCGGCGGCGAGGCATTTTTCGTCGTCGGCCTCCACCCCGGCGCCAGTCGCCCGGCACGGCGGTTCGGCCGCCCGGCGCTGGTGTTCAACCTTCACGACCAGTTCGTTCGTCTACGCGCCGAAGGTCGGTACGAGACGCTGCGCGCCGCGATCCTCGACCGCGACGTGTCGCTGGCCGGCACGGTCAATCCGATGCTCGCGCGTCACGGCGACGTCTCGGAGGCCCGGCAATACAGCGGTCGCGCAGTCGGCAACGACTGGGAATGTCCGTTCAGCCGTCGCGACGCGGCATGACGACCGGGGTGATCGCGCCGCGCTCGGGCGTCGCCTTTCAACTTGCCGCCGGCCAGCGGCTGACCGTGATCGACCCGGAAGGCGAGCAGGTCGCCGATCTCCTCGCCTTCAGCCATGCCGACGTCGCCGAGGTGATCTCGTCGGGGCGGACGCTCGACTACGCCAGCCGCATCTACCTGACGACCGGCGATCCGCTCTATTCGAACCGGTCGAACGTCATGCTGCGGATCGTCGCCGACACCGTCGGTCGGCACGACTTCCTGCTGACCCCGTGCTCGGCCGACACCTTCCGCATCATCTACGGCGACGAACATCCTCACCGCGGCTGCTTCGGCAACCTCGCCGCCGCGCTCGCTCCGTTCGGCGTGACGCCCGACGCGATTCCGGTCGCGGCGTCGACGGGGACGTTCATGAAGCAGTTGAACGCGACCGGCGCGCTGACG
>CAXTQJ010000009.1:0-466 GCA_964246245.1 uncultured Sphingomonadaceae bacterium | reverse complement strand
ACGGGCGTGGTCAACCGGGCCGCCTCGGCCGTCGACGCCGCGACGGGCGCGCTGAGGGGCGCGCCGCCGCTGAGCCGCGCCGGCGACCAGATCGTCTTCGAAGCCGCGATGGACCTCGTCATCGGGCTGACGGCGTGCTCGGCGCTGCAATCGAACAACGGCAGCTTCAAGCCGATCCACTATCGCATCGACTGACCGGCGGCTAAGGCCAGCCGATGGGCCGACGACCGCATCCCCGCAACGCCGCCGGGCAGAAGAGCCACTACCCTCGCCTGTACGGCCGCCACGCGGTGTTCGCCGCGCTCGACAATGCCGAGCGGGTCTTCCGCAAGCTCCACGTCACCCACGACGCGGCGAAGGAGATCGTGCTGCCGAGGGGGCTGGCGGTGCAGTATGGCGACGCCGCCGACCTCGGCCGCCTCGTCCCCGCCGACGCACCGCACCAGGGCTTCGTCCTCGAGGTCGA
>CAXTQJ010000008.1:29008-29457 GCA_964246245.1 uncultured Sphingomonadaceae bacterium | reverse complement strand
CCCGGTGAGCGTGATCGGAGAGGTGCTGCCCGGCGGCGCGCCGCCGCGCAGCGACGTCGTGCGCGCGCTCGTCAACCTCGCCAAGGCCGAGCCCTGCGGCGTCCTCCTTGTGGTGGACGAAATGGGCAAGCTGCTGGAGCACGCGGCGACGGAGGGCGGGGACGCATTTCTCTTCCAGGAGCTCGCGGAAGCAGCCTCGCGCTCGGACGGCAAGCTCGTCGTCATAGGCGTGCTCCACCAGGCGTTCGACGACTACGCCTACCGCCTCGCGCGCGAGACGCGCGACGACAGGCTCAAGATCCAGGGCCGCTTTGTCGACGTCGCGCTTGCGCCCACGGCCGAGGAGCAGGTCGAGCTCCTCTCGCGCGCAATCGAGGCGAGCGCACCGGCCGACGACCCGCCGGCGGTCGCCGTCGTGGCGGAGGCAATGGGCCGGGGCGGGCAGGCCG
>CAXTQJ010000008.1:0-28998 GCA_964246245.1 uncultured Sphingomonadaceae bacterium | reverse complement strand
ACCCGGTCGTCGCCTGCCTGCTCGGCCCGCTGTCGCGCCGCCGATTCGGCCAGAACCAGCGCAGCATCTTCGGCTTCCTCGGCTCCGCCGAGCCGCATGGCTTTCAGGACTTCATCACGGGCACGCCCATGGACGCGGGGCGGCTCTACGATACGGAACGACTGTGGCGATACCTGCGTGCCAACCTCGAGCCCTCCATACTCGCGTCGCCCGACGGGCATCGCTGGTCCATCGCGGTCGACGCGGTCGAGAGGGTCGAGGAACGCGGCGGCGAGGCGGTGGAGCTCGGCGTCCTGAAGACGGTCGCGCTGCTCGACCTGTTCCGCGAGCGGTCGGGCCTCTCCGCCACTGCGGAGCTGGTCGCGGCCGCCCTCGATATCGAACTCGAAGCGGCGCGCGTCGCGCTCGACTCGCTTGCGCGCCGGTCCGCCATCGTGTTCCGCCGCCACCTCGGGGCCTACGCGATCTACGCAGGTTCCGACTTCGATATCGAGGCGGCCGTCGATGAGGTCCGGGCCGCGACGGTAGGCTGCGACTACGGCCGGCTGCGCGCGACGGGGGTGCTCACGCCCATCCTCGCTAAGCGGGAATACCACGAGACCGGCGCGATGCGCTGGTTCGAAGTCGACGTCGCCACGCTCGAGCAGGCCGAGGCGCGCGTCGCGGCCTGGAAGCCCGGCTCGGGCGCCGCCGGCCTGTTCCTGCTCCTGATCAATGAGGCAGGTGACGGCCACGTGCGCGTCAGACGGCTTGAGGGCAGGCTCGCCGAGCAGATTGGCGACCGGCCGATCGTGTTAGGCCTCTCCGCAGACAGCTACATGCTGCGCGAGCTCAGCCACGAGCTCGTCGCACTCGAGCGCGTGCAGGCGACGCGGTCCGAGCTGAAGGGCGACGCCGTCGCCAGGCGGGAGGTGGCGAGCCGGCTCGCCCGCGTGACGGGCGAACTCGAGGAGCGCCTGCGATCCGGCCTCGCCACGACGGGCTGGCGCGTGCCGGCAGTCAGCGGCGACGAGCTCCGGGCGTCGGGCGCCGCCGGGCTGTCGGCCATCGCCTCGCGCATGGCGGCGGCCCTCTACCCGTCGGCACCGCGCATCCGGAACGAGCTCGTCAACCGCTCCCGGCCGTCGTCCAACGCGATGGCCGCCACCCGCGCGTTGATGATTGCGATGGCGGCGCGGCCGGACGAGGCGCGACTCGGCATCGCCGACTTCCCGGCCGAAGGCGGGCTCCACGCCTCGGTGCTCGAGCGCACTGCCCTGCACGCGCGCGTCGGCAACGGCCGGTACGCGTTCGTCGCGCCCGTCGGTGACGAGGACGGGCCCCGTCTCGCCCCACTCTGGAGAGCCGCCCGCGCGCTGCTGGAGGGCCGCGGTGCCGGGGGGCTGACGCTCGACGACCTATTCGCGCTTTGGCGGGCGCGGCCGTTCGGGGTGAAGGACGGCCTGCTGCCGATACTTGGCCTCGCGTTCCTACTCGCCGAGCGGCACCGCACATCGACCTACCTCGACACCGTCTTCTGCTCGGCGATCGGCGATCTGCTTGTCGACCGGCTGCTGCAGGATCCCTCGTCGGTCAGGCTGCGGGTGAGTGACGTCGGCGAGCGCGACGGCGCTATCCTGCGCGGCGTGGCCGACCTCGTCGCAGAACTGTCGAGCGCCGATGTCCCCGCGATGGCCGACCCGCTCGCCACGGGGAGGCGTCTCGTCGCGCTGGTGATGGATGCGCCGACTTGGACTAGGCGCACCGCGCGCCTGGGCCGGCCCGCTCTGCGCGTGCGCGAGCTCGCGCTGTCAGCGCACGATCCCAACAAGCTGCTGCTCGACGACCTTCCCCGGCTTGCGGGGCACGACGGGGACGTAGGCGCCGTAGTTGAAGAGCTCAGGGCCGGCCTCGCCGAGCTCGCGGGCGCCTACGCCGCCATGCTCGCTTCTCTGCGCGAGCTGCTGCTGGGCGAGCTCAGGGCGCGCGGCGCCGACGGGGCCGAGCGCCTGCAGCGGCGCGCCAAGGCGGTCATGGGCGTCACCGGCAACTACCGCCTCGACGCCTTCGCCGCCCGCCTGTCGACCTTCGACGCGAGCCGCGAGGCGATGGAGGGCATCGCTAGCCTCGCCGCCAACAGGCCGCCGCGCGACTGGATCGACCGCGACGTGGACGCCGCGCGCATTGAGCTCGCGTCGCTCGCGCGCGAGTTCCTGCGCGCGGAGGGCCTTGCGCATGTGCAGGGCCGCGGCGACGGCCGCTTCTCCTTCGCGCTCCTCATGTCCGACCCGACGCGCGAGGGCCTCGTCACGCCCGAGGTCGCCATCGACGGGGAGGAGCTGGAACGCGCCCGGGCTCTCGCGGAGTCGCTGCGCGCCGTCATCGGCGGCAAGATCGGGCTCGACGTGGCGATCGCCGCGGTGGTCGAACTCGCCGTCGGTCTCGCCGCCGAGATGGCCGCCGAGGAGGCGGGGACCACCGGCTCGGCCGTCGCCGCCGGAGGTGCCCGGTGAGGGACCGGCACGTCCTCGGCCTGTCGGGCGGCCGCGACAGCGCCGCGCTCGCGGTCCACATGGCGCAGACGCGCCCTGACCTGGATATGGAATACTTCTTCACCGACACGGGCAAGGAGCTGCCGGAGGTATACGAATACCTCGGCCGGCTCGAGGGCTTCCTCGGCCGTCCGATAGAACGGCTGAACCCGGACCGCGACTTCGACTTCTGGCTGCGGCAATACAAGAGCTTCCTGCCGAGCCCGCGCACGCGGTGGTGCACCCGGCAGCTCAAAATCCGCCCATTCGAGCAGTGGCTTTGGCCGGCGCTTAACGCCGGGGACCGGGTCGTCAGCCTCGTCGCCATCCGTGCGGATGAGAACTACCGCGAGGGCTACGCCTCGACGCACCCGAATCTGTCGGTATCGCTGCCGTTCCGGGACGCCGGCGTCGATAAGGCCGGCGTGATAGACATCCTCGAGGCGAGTGGGCTGGGCCTGCCGAGCTATTACGACTGGCGGTCACGGTCGGGATGCACCTTCTGCTTCTTCCAACAGAAGATTGAGTGGGTGCGGTTGATGGAACGGCACCCCGACAGCTACGAGGAGGCCCGCTCCTACGAGAAGAACGCGCTTGAGCACGGCTCGCCCTTCACTTGGAGCGCCGGCGAGAGCCTCGACGACCTCGCGAAACCCGAACGGATCACGCAGATCAAAGCCGACCATCAGAAGCGCGTCGAACGCGCGGCGACACGGCGCAGGGTCAACCCGCTCCGGCCGGAGGCGGAGGGTATGGAGATCGACGAGCTCTATGGGCAGGCCAAGGCGTGCCTGAGTTGCCATAAGTAGCTGTTCCGGGCGACGGATCGGTGGCAACGACGTGGCAGAAGGCGGCACAGGTGCCGAGTTTCTGGTGGCGACGACATCGCCGTCGGCGGGACTACGCCCGCTTCCTTCAACGCGACGGGGTCCTCGACCGGCTGAACGCCATAGGCGCGGGGATGTCCGACCTGGACCCCGCCCTGCTGCGCACGGCTATGGACGTCGTCTGAGATGACTCCGCTTTCTTACACCGGCGGCTTGCTACGCCGGGTGGCGAACGGCTAGCCTACGGTTCGAGGCGCACACGATGCTTCTCAAGGGGGTCGCGTGGAAGGCGAGGAAGCTCAGGAGGACGCTCAGGCGTTCGATGCGCGCGAGATGGACAAGATCATTCGGCAGATCGTCGACAAGGTGCGCGGCAACTACTTTCTCAACGGGGAAACCGGCCGCGGTATACCCGGCGAGGTGAAGCGCATAATCGAAAACAGCATCGACCGGGTTTGAGCAGTGCTCATTGAATTCATCTGCATCGAGAACTGGCGCAGCTTCCACGGCCTCAACGATTTCTTCGTGTCCACCGACGCGATCAGGAACGTGACCCTGATCCGGGCCGAGAACGGCGTCGGCAAGACCAGCCTGCTTGCCGCCATCAACTGGTGCTTCTTCGGCATCCTCCCCGCGGAGAGCGAGTTCGAAAACCCCACCAAGCTCGTCAACGAGTTCGCCGCCGAGCACGACTGCGCCCACCGCGCGGTCGTGTCCATCGACTTCAGACACGAGGGCAAGACCTACCGCGCCCGCCGCAGCTACGACCAAGCCACCGAGACCACGCACAACCTCAAGCTGATCGAGCTTGTCGATGGCGGTGAGGTGCCCTCCTCCAAGGACCGGCCCGACCGGTTCATCAATTCGGTCGTGCCCCGCGAGATGGCGCCGCACTTCTTCTTTTACGGCGAGGCCACCAGCCGCTACACCGGCACCACCGGCGCGCGGAAGTTTGGCGAGGCGGTCAAGGGCATCCTCGGCTCCACCGTTGCGCGCATGGCGCTTAACGACCTTAAGAAGGCCTGGCAGGACTACAATAAGCAAGCGTCGGACAACACGAGCGCCGAGGCGCGCCAGGCCGAACGCGACATCGACGAGGCGGCCGGCCGAATCGCCAGATCACAGGAGGAGCTGCGCAAGCTCGATGAGGAGATCGAGGCGGCGAGCGCCCGCATCGACAAGTTTAACCAGGAGCTTGCCGGTGCCAAGCCAGCCAAGGAGGCGCAGGCGCGCCGCGCGAGGACGGAGGCGCAGCTGCAGGCTCGCGAGGCCGAGAAGGCGAAGGCGCTCCAGCGGTTGCAGGGCTGGATGCGAACGTTCGCGACGGCCGTGCTCGCGGAGGAGCTAGTCGCCGAGGCGTCGGTCGTCATCAAGGCCGAGGACACGCGCGGTAAGCTGCCCGCGCCCTACGACCAGAAGTTCGTCGGCGAGATCCTCGAGGACGGGGTGTGCGTGTGCGGCCGGCCGATCGAGAAGGGCAGCGCCGAGCACGAGAAGATCAGGTCGCTGCTCGAGAACGCCGGCGACCAGGCTGTCATGTCGCGGGTGATGACTACGAGCACCGCACTCGGCCGGCTGGAAGAGAAGGCGAAAGGGGCGTGGAGCAGCCACGAGCGCGACAGGGATGACCTCCGCCGCGTGGAGGCCGAGATCCAGCGCCTCGACGCCGACCTGATCGAGATCTCCAAGGAGCTTGCGGCCAACCCCATGACCGACATCGCCGAGAAGGAGGCGGCGCGGACGCGGGCGACCACCCAGCGTAGCCAGGCGATGAGCCGAAAGGTCGATGTGCAGACGTCGATCAACAGCTTCGCACGGAGCAAGGCCGATGCTGAGGCCGCCCGCGACGAGCTCGTGAAGAAGTCCGAGGCGGCGCGGCGCTATGTTAAGCGCGCGCAGCTGTCGGCCGCCCTCACCGCGCGCCTCGAAGGCAGGCTGAAGGCCGAGGAGGAGGCCGCGCGCACCGCGATCGAGGGCGAGATCGACTCGATCGTGAAGCGGTTCATGCGCAAGCCCGCGACCGTAAAGCTCGACCGCGACTATCAGCTTCGTCTATACGACGAGCGCGGCCTGGAGATGGCCAAGAGCACCGGCGAGAATCAGCTGCTCGGCCTCGCCTTCACCGGCGCGATCGCCAAATACGCGAAGGAGCGGGAGGACGACGTCGACGACATCCTGCTGCCCGGCACCGTCGCGCCGCTCGTCGTGGACTCGCCGTTCGGCCACCTCGACCCGCTCTACCGGCGCGGCGTGGCAGAGTTCCTGCCCAACCTCGCCTCGCAGGTGATCCTGCTCGTCTCGACGAGCCAGGCATCCGACGCCGTCATGTCCACCCTCGCCGACAAGGTCGGCCAGGAATACGTCCTCACCCGCCACAATCGCGGCGACGGCGAGGGCAAGCAGCCCGAGGACATCGAGATCAGGGGCAGGACTTACGACCTCACGCGTTACGGCAGCGGGATCGACGGCACCCGCATCACGGAGGTCGCGTAGCCATGCGCCTGATCCACTCCCCGGTGAAGCGCAGTAGGACCTACGAGGCGACCCTGCAGAAGCTTGGCGGCAAGGAGTCCGCTATATTCGGGACACTGCGCGAGGCGCTTACCTTCTGCGCTGTGCTCGGCTATAAGGAGCGGCGCAGGCTGCCGCATGATCCGAACGCCGGCACCGAGGACATCGCCGGCGCGCAATACCAGCTCAACGAGGCCGTCGACATGGTCTTTGCGCTCGCGCTCGCGGATGCCAAGGAGTCTGACGTCCTACGCCCCGAGCGCGAGAAGGACTGCGTGCAGACATACGAGGAATACGCCAACGGCGGGCTCGAGCTCGTGCAGTCGTGGATTGAACGCTTCGCCGACCTCGACGTCGAGGACGCGATCTGGCGCGGCCTTGCATCGATCGGGGTGAGGCCGCCCGCCGCCGTCAAGCCGGTGGCCGAGGTGGTGGTGCCCGCGTTCTGATGCTGCGCAGCCTCGGGCTCCGGACGAACTACACGTCCGAGGCCGACGACCTCTACGCCGACTTCTTCCTCCCCGCGGTAGGCGCGGCGGCCAGCTACCGCCGCGCGGTCGGCTTCTTCTCGCTAGGCGTACTGTTAAACGCTCCGGCCGCCATGTCCACCATCGTGGCGAGCGCCGGGCGCATCCAACTCATCTTCGGCAAGCTCGTTACGCCCGAGGACTTCGAGGCGATCAGGGAGGGCGCGCGCGACCCCTGGGCCGGCGGCGAGCTGCCCACCTTCGAACGCCTCGTCGAGGACCACGCCGGCAGCCTGCTCGAATACCGCATCAGGCTGCTCGCCTGGCTGTTCGCCGCGGGCCGGCTAGAGATGAAAGTGGCCGTGCGGCCGCGCGGCATGTTCCACCAGAAGATCGGCCTGCTCGAGGACAAGGTTGGCGACGTCGTTTCGTTCAGCGGCTCGATGAATGAGACGATGCACGCGCTCGACCCCCGCTTCAATTCGGAGGAGATCACCGTCTTCCGCTCCTGGAACGAGGGGCAGCGCGGCTACGTCGACAACCACGCCGCGAGCTTCAAGCGGTTGTGGTCGGGCGACACGGGCAGCTCCACCGTCGTGTGCGGCATCCCCGAGGCGGTCGAGGAGGGACTGAACTTCGTTATGGAGCGCTTCCCCGGCGAGCCGAGGCCGGACGAGGAAGAGGCCAGGGTTCGCGCCTTCGTCGAGCGGCGCACGGGTGCCGCGCCCGCGAAGCCCCGCGTGCCCGACGCGGTGCACGGCTCGCCCTTCGCCATGCGCGACCACCAGCTGGAGGCGCTCAGGGCATGGGCCTCCAATGGCCACAACGGCATTCTCGAGCTCGCGACCGGCGCGGGAAAGACGATCACTGCCATCTACGCTGCAACCCGCATTGCGGAGGCCAACGAGGGCGTCGCTCTTGTCATCGCCGTCCCCTACCAAGACCTTGCCGACCAGTGGGTCGGCGAGCTGGCGACGTTCAACATCCACGCCATCCGCTGCTACGGCTCGCGCGCGGAATGGGAACCGATCGTCCAGGCCTATCTGCGGCGCAACTACGGCGACCAGCGCGAGTTCGTCGCCGTCGTCGTCGTCAACAAGACGCTCAGGACCGAGCAATTCCAGGCCTTCGCGGCGCAACTTGACCACGACCGGCTCTTTTTTATCGGCGACGAGTGCCACCATCACGGTGCCACCGGCTTCGTCGGCAGGCTGCTGCCAAGGGCGCGGTTCCGCCTCGGCCTGTCCGCGACGCCCTTCCACTACATGGACGAGGAGGCGAACCAGCGGCTCAGGGCAGTCTACGACAAGTCCGTTTTTCAATACGGCCTCGCCGACGCGGTCCGCGACAAGGTGTTAACGCCATACGAATACGTCCCAGTGCCGGTCGAGCTGACCGACGGGGAGGCGCAGGAATACCTCGACCTCTCCGACCAGATCGCGCGCGCCTTCATGTCGGCCAAGGGTGACATGGCCTCGCAGAAAGGCGAGCGGCTCAAGTCGCTGCTGATGCGCCGCGCCAGGCTAGTCGGCGCGGCCGAGAACAAGATGGTGGAGCTCGAACGCCTGCTCGACCGCCGCGCGGTGGAGAGGCATTCGCTCTTCTACTGTAGCGACGGGCGCATGCTAGTGGACGACGACGAGGAGGACGGGGGCAGCGCCGACCAGGCGGAGATCAAGCAGCGCCACGCGGTGGCCCAGGCGCTGCTCCGGCGCAGCGTCAGCGTGTCGCCGTTCACCTCGGACGAGAACCGCTGGCAGCGCCGCGAGATCCTGCGCCGCTTCAGGGACGGCGAGACGGAGGCGATGGTCGCGATCCGGTGCCTCGACGAGGGCATCGACGTGCCGGCCTGCCGCACGGCCTACCTCATCGCCTCGTCGCGCAACCCGCGCCAGTTCATCCAGCGCCGCGGCCGCATCCTGCGCCGCTCGCCGGGCAAGGACCACGCTACCATCTTCGACTTCGTCGTCGTCATGCCCGACGGCCACGCGGCCGTCGCGGAGCGCGCGGGCGACTTCCTGCGGAACGAGCTCGGGCGCGTCGCCGACTTCGCGCGCAACTCGCTCTACCCGGCAAGCTCGATCGAACCGCTATTGCCCTGGCTGAAGCGCTACGACCTGGAGCACTACGCTGCCTGATCCACGCCGGCGCCCGGTCAGCACGTCAAATCCGTCCCATACTGCGGATACAGCCGTCCCAGAACCCGTCGCGCAGGTGAAAGTTCGAGAGCAGCCTGCGGCCCGCTCGCGGTGGCCGTCTCTAACGACCGCATCGGCCCCCAAACGCTGTTTCGAATCCTTCTTCGGGACCAGCTTTTCCTACTCGCCACTAAGAAATACCGTCCTACGGCCGCAGTCGGACGCGTCGCCGGCCCGCCGTCCCCTTCTCCATTTTGCACTCTCCCCACCCGATCGGCCTCGGCCGTCCCCACTTGTGTCGGCCGGCAGCGTCTGCGGGTTACGTCAGTCGGTCGCGGGGGGCGCGGGAGCGGACGCTGGCGCTGCCACGGTCGTCCCGGCGGCGGCTGCGCCCGGCATCGGCCCGAGCCAGGACGCCATCCGGTCCCACGCCAGCTCGGCGAGGCGCTTCGAGCGGAGCGCGACGAACGCTACGTCCCACTCGCCGTCGTAGGTCGCGGCGCTGCGGGCGAGCGGCAGCACCTTGTTCTCGAGCGCGATCGCCTCGGCCTTCTTACCGAGCGTGATACCGACCTTCTTGGCCTCTTCGATGCTCGCCTTCGCCTTCGCCTTCGACTCGTTCGAGAACACGTCGAGCAGGACCCGCTTGCGCTGCCAGGAGTGGTCAGCCGCCTCGTTGTTCTCGAGCTTGGGCAGCGGCAGCAAGTTGCCGAGCTGGTGAACCACCCGATTGTCCTCGTAGATGGCCGCCGGCCAGTTGGCGTGCTCCTTAGAGTCCGGCGCGACGTGCTCAATTGATTCCGTCTCGGCGGCGTACCACTCCTGCGGCGTCAGCAGGTCGATGTTGCCCCGCCCGTCGCCGGTCACGAGCCCGGTCGTCCCCTCGGCGACGGAGTTGTGCATCGCCACGAGCAGCAGGAAGCGGGCTACCAGCACGCCGTCGGCGTAGACCGGCCGCTGCGCCGCCGCGGCCACCCAGAGCGCGCGGGTGTGGAGCTTAGCACGCTTCAGCATCGCCCACAGTTCCGATTGCACTTGCGTGAGCGTCGGCATCGGATTGGCTTCCCCGGTCGACTTGCGGCGCGCCAACGGGTTCGGGACGTCTTGTCCGCCGGACATGAGCGTGCGGTAGCGGCTGTCGATGTTGGCGGTGCCGCCCTTCGCGGCGCGCCACATCATCGAGAAGGCGGTCATCGCCTTAATCGCGCCCTCGTATTGAAGAGTAGCGGGCGATCCGGCGACGCCATCCGCAGCGTCGTAAAAGCGTGCCATCGGGCCAATCGTTATATCGTGGCGCAGGGCCCGCATCGCCTCGAAGCAGAACGCCGCTTCGGGGTCGGTGAGCGGCTTGCCCCCCGGCGAGGCGGCGGCGGGCGCGCCGGCGTCACTTTGCCAGCCGAATTGGAGGAAGTCGGCCATGGTGGCGAGCGCGGACGTGAACGCGCGCTTGGCGCCGATGTCGGGCAGGTCGTCGTAGGTGGATCGCAGGTAGGTCCGCTGCGAGGCGAGCCGGGCCTCTAGGCGCTCGCCGCGGTCGAGCAGCCTGAACGGTATGAGGAGGGTGCTGGTGGCGCGCTGCCGGTCGTCCGCCTTGGGCGAGCGGTCGAGGAAGGCGTTGATTCGCTTAAGGTCCGCCGCCGAAAGCGAGTGCGGGAACTCGAGCATGCCCTCGGCCTCAATCACCTTCGGTCGGAAGGTTTCGAATGCGGTAAGAGGCTGGCCCGTGGTGTTGAGCGCCTCGAAGATGTCGAAGGCGTAGTCCTCCTGCGCCGTGGTCACAACCGTGATCGCCATCCGCGTGTTGAGGTAGCGCCCGAAGGCCATGAGCCGGAGTAGCTGCTGCACCGGCTCCGAGATCCCGGCGGCGAGCCGTTGCGTCAGGGCGGTCGGGAACTTGGCGATCCAGAACTCAGCGTTCTGGACCGCTTCGCCGACAAGCTGGGCCGGATCTATTATCTGCCGGCCCTCGAACTCGCCCTCGGCGATGCACGCGAGCGCCTCTCGCACATGCTTGGTGACGCCAGCGAGTGCTTGGTGCCCGGAGCCCTTCTCGGCGTCATCCGGAACCGCGTAGTCGAAGGGCTCCGCGGGCTGCGCGGAGTGCTGGATATAGGCCCATACTAGCCGTGCGATCGGTGACTCGTATTTGGCGTTGTTCTGGTGCCGCGCCCACTGGTCGATGCGGGCGCGGATGACGCGGGGGTAGAATCTCCAGATGGTCTCCGTCGGTCGACCCACGAATTGGAAGGTCTTCATCAGGTCGTAGAGGTAGTCGCCGACGATCTGGTCGAAACCGTCCGCCTTGTCGCCGGCGTCCAGCGCCGCCTCCATCCGGCGGATGGCGTCGTGCAGCAGAATGTTTACCACGATCAACGTGCACAGCCGCTGCTGACCGTCGATGATCGTCATAACGGTCTCTGGCAGCTGCTGGTCCATCGGCTCCGCAACGCCGAGCAGCGACTTGTCGGTAACGGTAATGATGGTGCCCAGGAAGCGCAGGGACGATGGCGACTTGGGCAGCCGGGCGAGCCCGGTTATGGCGTCCTCGAACAGCCTGCTGACCTCCTCGTCGCGCCAGGCGTAGGCGCGCTGGTAGGAGGGTATGAAGCAACCCTGGTCGTTCGCGCCGAGGAACTCGGCAAGGCTCTTGGGCTCCGCGTCGAATATCTTGTTGATCTCAGTGTTTGGCATTGCTCGGTGCGGCCCTTCTCTCCCGAATGCGCGTGTTCACGTGTCTAGAGGCTGCTTATCCAGACCGTTGAGCGGTCGCATCGTCGACCAGCAACGTCAATGTCCGAGCAGCAGCTTATAACCAGTTGAACGGAGGTCGGCTTTGGGAAACGGGCACAAAGACGCCGAATCACCGGGTATGGGGTCGGCCGCGGCAGACGGGGAGGGCGGCCGCTCTTGACCGGTTGTCGCCGTTCGCACGCCACTTCGTGAACGGCGACCCTCGCTTAAACCGGTCATATGAAATGACGGGAACAGTTAAGCGTCGATGCTTCTTTCTCCCGCTGATAAGCTTGCTGGCCCATCTTTTCGTTCAATTTACGCAGATTGGATGATCTCATCGCAGCTGCCAGCTCGAGGCATCAACACACGTTCGTTCCACAATTGAATAGGCCGTCCCCTCGCGGATGTTTACAGACGTTCTTCAAGACCTTGTGGCTTAAGAGAGGGGCGAGTTTGAGCACGGGCTACTTCACGGACCGCGAATATGGCGCGCGACCGGCAATATCGGAAATCATCGACGAGCGCGTCTGGGGAGCGCTCCACGCGCTGATCGACATGCGCATCGCAAGCGACGCGTTCGGCTTTCGATTTACTGAGCAATGCCCCGACGGGAACGGGCCGTGCGGCTGCGACCGGCAGGCATTCGCGCAATTCCTACAGGCCGAGGTCCCCTGGATCGATTGGCCGTTGCGGCGGAGCGAACTTCCGGAGACGCCGGTCGTGCTCGACCTCCTCGAATTCTGCGCCAAGGCGGTCGGCGAACCCATCCTCGACAGCTACCACTCCTATCATGGCCACCACCACATGGCGTGGGACCGGGCCGCGGGTCTCAGCTCGTTGGTCGCGGACGTAAACCTCTTGTTTCAACGAAACGGCATCGCCTTCATGCTCGACCCGGATGGCCACGCGCAACGGATACTGCCGCAGCCGGTCGCGCAGGCGCTCGGCTGGCAGATGTTCGCCACCGGCGAAGCCGAGCTGGATCGTTTGCTGGCATATGCTCGCTCGCGCTTTCTATCGCCGAAGCTCGACGATCGCCGGGACGCGACTGAAAAGCTGTGGGATGCCTTCGAGCGCATGAAGACGCTCGAGCCCGGTTCGAATAAGCGAGCCCAGGCCGATGCTCTCCTGGATCGCGCCGCCGCGCCCGGGACGACGATGCGCGACGCCCTCGCGGAGGAGGCAAAGGCGCTCACATCCGTCGGCAACAGCCTCCGCATTCGCCATTCGAGGTGACGCAGGAAATGATCGATCGCTCAGAGCAGCTGGACTGGCTCTTCGTCCGGATGTTCAGCTTCGTGCGGCTGCTGCTCCTGGCGTCCGGGCGGAGTGCCCATTCTACCGTCGGGAGCCGGCAAGGATGACTATTGATATCTCAAAGGCGGATGTCGGCGTCGCGGTCGGAACCGCCACCGCCATCGCCGGTGTCCTAGCGCATCTGAGGTTTGACAGCTCGGTCACGTCGGCTTTGACGGCGGCGGGCGTCATCGCGACTGCGCTGTCGAGCTACCTCAAGTCGCGCGGCGCGGCAAAGAGCGCGCGGGGATCCGAGAAGAGCGCGCGGGACAGCGCGCGCGAGGTGGCCAACATCGTGGCCACGACCTCGACCGACAACACCGCAAAGACGGTGCTGGTGCAAACGGTCACGGCGGAGCGCGCGAAGTGGCGGGCCGAGATGCGGAGTCAGACCGAGCGGCTGGTGGCGCTCCTTCGCGCCCATGAGCGGGGCGAACCCGGGGCGGACTGGGAACAGGTTGACCGCCTGCGGACCGGGATTCGGTTGCGTCTCAATCCGACCGGTCGCGCGCCGCGGCCCGCAGGTGGTGACACGCATGATGCGGACCGCGCTGTGCACCACGTGCTCGACGCCATCGCGACCGCAGGCAAGTCGGAGACGGCGCCACACGCTGCCTTGGCCAACCAGCTCGAGGAGCACATGGCGGTCCTCCTCAAAGGAGAATGGGACAAATCAAAGCACGAAGCGGTGTCGGGCAGGCTTGGCCCGCCCTGATGCACTGCCGGCACCTTCGAACCGCCTCGCTGGAGTGCCCCGCTCGAGGGCAAAATGGAGCTGAGATGTCCTACCCGACCTTCGATGATCTGCCTTTCAACAAGCGGCTCGATCTTTCACCGTACCTGATCCACCTCACTAAAAACACGAGGCGTAAAGACGACTATTCGGGCTACGAAAACCTGGTGAATATCCTTCGGAAAGGAAAGATCTGGGGCAGCGGAGAGGCCGGGTTTATTCGAGGCGGCAAGGAGGCCGCATGCTTCATGGACGTGCCGTTCGCCTCACTGAAGTACGTCCTTACACCTGAGAACATGAAGGTGGATGATCCGCGGTACGAACCCTATGGCATCGTCGTAGGCAAGGATTCCGGCTACAAGCGCGGCTTGCGTCCCGTGCTCTATCTTTCAGACGAGGAAGTTCGTCAACTTGGCATACCCATGGCGGAGCAATGGCGGATCGTTCGCCTTGAGCGACGCGACAGCGGATGGGTGAACTGGGTCCACGAGCGCGAGTGGCGATGCGAAGGTGATTTCGAGCTCCGCTCCACCGTGCCGGCGGTGATCGTGCGCAACTTGAAATACGCCAAGCGCCTGCGCGAACAGCTCTCCGACGAGCCAAAGAAGTTCAAATGCGTACCCAAGGCAATTCTTCCGGCCAGCATGATTTGCCAAGGCCTTCTCAAATGAGAGTGGGCATCGGCTTTCAAAGCTGAGTTGGTCCAGCCAGCGTCATTGTCCAGATAGGCTTGCTCGGGAACGCGGCTCGGACGGCATCGAGCGATATCGGGCCTGGCGCGATGATCTCCTCTTCGCCGAGTGGTCCGGGCACGGTGAACTTCTGGCGGACCAGAATATTCGCCGGGTCGAGCACGAAGATCCCAACCGGCACTGCGCCGCGTACCCGCCATTCGTTGTAGGCGCCGCGTACGGTATCATAGATCGACGCATCAAAGGTCGCATCCAACAGCGCCGCGCCGCGAGATTGATTGGTACCGGCAACGTTATAGGCGCCGGCATCATCATGGTGGACGCTAAGTACATCTTCGACCGTGCGCGGCTTGAGGATCACACCCACCGACCCCGTCACATCCATGTGGTGACCGGGCGTCAGCAAAGAACATGACAGCGGCCACGGCTCCTTTTCCGCCAGCACTTGCTGAAGATCGGTCGGGAAATCCAGTCCAGCGCGCATCACCGCATGGGCCGAGAAATGCACGATCAGCGCCTGCCGCGCGCTGAGCTTCGCCAGCAACTCCTGGTGCGTCATGGTGCCCAGTCCGGGTATGCGTCGCCGCGCAGGTCGTCGAACCCGGTCGGGAAGCCTGCCACGACATCCCGCGCCTCGGCCTCGCCATCCTCCTCGCGCTCTACGGTGCGATGAAGGGCGCGGGGGCGGTCGTCATCGCCCTCAACGTCGCCTACGAGGTCCCCGAGGAGCGCAGCCTCGTCCGCGTGACGCTGGTCAACGCCGCGGTGACCGTCGGCGCGGTCCTGGTCGCCGTGGTCGGCCTCGTCTCTGGCTCGGTGTTCGCGGCCCTCGGCCATTCGGCTGCGGACCTGTCGAGTATCGCCGCGACCCTGATCAAGGCCGTGTCGTGGGCCGCGACGGCGGCGATCGCGGTGACCGCTGTCGCCCTTCTCTACCGCTATGCGCCGAACCGCCGGCATGCGCGGTGGCAGTGGGTTACCCCGGGATCGCTGCTGACCATGGTTGGCTTCCTCGTCGTCACCTTCGGCTTCGGGCTCTACGCGAAGAACTTCGGCCACTACGGCGCGACTTACGGCTCGCTCGGCGCCGTCGTCGTTTTGCTGCTGTGGCTGTATCTGTCGGCCTACGTGCTTTTGCTGGGGGCGGAACTCAACGCCGAACTCGAGCGCGAGGCGGCGACCCAATAAATGCGGCTCAGCCGCCTGCAAAGTTCGATCGTCCATCTGGACAGCAGCCTATGACCAGCTGAATGAAAGTCGGCTTTGAGAAAAAAGTTCAAGGACGCCGAATGACCGGGATTGGGGTGGGTGATCGTCGCGAAGCTGTCAGACGGCTTCCGACCCAATATCGGCCGTGCGCTTGTCTATCGGTGAAGGTCTAATTTGGATAGAATATGGCAAAGAGAATGCGCAAATAGCCGGTCAGCACCAACATTTAATGAATGTCATTCGAACTGGCGTTGATAGGTCCGAGAGGGTGCCGCTCGCTTGAACCACTTACGCAGATAGCTTGTATAACCGGAACGATCTAGAGACTTTGAAACGAGAACCTCGTAGCATTTGCGGTTGAGTTGCTGTTATCACTAGAGCAATTCAAGCGCAATCGGGAAGCTAAGTTGTGCAGCGCCAAGCGCGGTTGCTATTTTTTGAGCGGGTGCCTTTCATGGGCGTTGAGCTGCTCGACCTGATCGATGACTACCGCATCGCCTGCTATGGAGGGTCTCCAGAATTCGATCTTTTGATGAAGGCGTGGCCGGTTTTCGCCAATGTTCCAGGCGACACAGATAGGCCCGCCAACGATGAGGCGGTACGCAGACTCCTGTCCGATCACGAGTTCGTGGAGAATCTTACCGCTGGCTCCAGCGACGCCATCGGGCTTTGCTTTTATATGGATCAAGCAATCGCGGATGCCTTTCGGCATATTCGCCTGAAGACTGCCCTACCGAACTATGGGATCCAACACGGCCTTGGCAGCAAGACGAATCTCGCGCGCATCTGCGCGGGCGCACAGGTGCCGATCAACGAATCTGTGATCATTCAATCGGCGGGTGATCCGGTCCAGCAATTTTCGAATTGCCGTAAAGAACTCGGCCTCCCATTCATCGTCCAAGGGCATTTTGGAGTTTCCGGCGAAGATACCGCTCTAATTATTGAACTTAAAGAGCTGCGTCGCTTCTGCGCAGACATTGGCGGTGAGATCAGGGCGAGCCGGTTCATCCCCAATATGATCCCACTTTCGCTGCAGCTTTGCGTGTCAGGCTCAAACACGCTGATACGCGGACCATTCCTGCAGTTGGTTGGCCTTCCCCAGCTATCGAGCAATCCATTTCAGTTCTGCGGCAATGACACCGGCCAATCTTTATTAGAACCTGATTTGTGCGCCGCTGCGGTCAGCGTCGCTCGGCGGATAGGCCAATACACTGCAAGAGCCGGATATTCTGGCATTCTCGGTATCGACTTGCTTTGGGATTTAACGAGAGATGAATTTTATGTCCAGGAACTAAACACGCGCATCATCGGGCTGACACGCTTGCTCAGCGGCGCGCAGAAGGATCTCGGCTTGCGCCCCGATCTTCTAGATCACCTGTCATTATTTGGCAACCTCCGATTCACCGCCAAGGCCAAGGCCCTGGGCAGCAGTGACGGACACAGGCTCGGCGGCGCCTACTCGCAGCTGCTTGTTTTCAACCACGGGCCAGCGCGCGTGATTAAGAATGATGTGGCACCCGGTATTTACCAAATCGAAGATCAAAAGCCGCGCTTCAGTAGATCGGATTTGTTCCTCGAACGATTAGTCGGAGACGAGGTGATGCTGGCGTACACACTACCGAAGGACCACTGTGCGGTGCCAGGGTCGCTGCTTGCGCGTATTCTTCTAAAGAGGAGTGTCGTGTGCAGCGATAGGTACGCGCTCGACGTTCACGCCATATCGTTGGTTGACGCGATACGATCCCTTTTCTTCGATTCGGAAATTTGCCGTGGAACCCATTAGCGATCCATCCCGAAAGGAGACCGATAGCGGGGGGCTGTGCCTCGCAGAAGGCGTCGAAGCAACTGAGGCGACCTGGCGTCGGATTAAAGACGACGTGATGCCATTCCAAAAGATGTATTTTGGCCTTGAGGAGGAGGACCTCAGCTACGCGTTCGAGGAAGGCGTCGCGAAAGTTGCGTTGCTACGGGACCGGAGATCGAGCCGAATCATTGGCTTCACCTATGCTGAGCCTGCGTGGCGCGCGTACGGCGCGGATTTCCATCCGGAACGCGAACAGCCTCGTGACGTATGCTATGTGCAGAACACCGCCATTCATGCTGACTATGTAGGGCGAGGTTTGGTTTGGACGCTTCATGACCAGTTGTACGGTCAGTTGATTGCGGGCGGGTTTCGTTTCGTCGAGCGGGATGCCATGGCACAGAATGGCTATGCGGCGAGGATCCAGCGGCGCTACCACGGATCCATCGTGTTCGCAGTTCCGCATATTTCGAGGCGAGGGGAGCAAGTCTATATCAGAATGAAGCTCTCAGCTGCCCACTCCCGTTGGCGATAAGAGGCTGCCCAATGCCACCCAGGGCTGACGCGCTCAACTTTCATATTTTGACATCGAGGGGCTTTTGGTCTGGCGCTCCGTTGGTCATCGCCGAGATCGTTCGCCGCGGTCACTTTCTGTCCGTTTTCGAAGATCGACTGGTCCCAAGCTTCGGTAAACTGCTAGATTGTGACGTGTTGGTCGATATGAGCGCCATCGACCGCCCGGGCTTTTACCGGGCATCCCTTCGCGAGCATTCGAAGCGGATAAGCCGGGGTTGTAAGGCAACGCTGATGGTCGATTCACCGACCGCAATACTGAACTCGCTCGACAAGCGGCGGACGCATGAGGCCTTCCCCGACCTTGTTCCAGAATCCTTCGCTCTAACTGGGCGCGACAACGAGAAGATCATCAGGCGCTTCGCCGCCGAGCGATACGTGGTGGTGAAGCCCGCTAAGGGCTGGGGCGGCATCGGTGTGGAACGCTTGGCGCCCGAGGATGCGCTGGTACGGCATCGGAATTCGAAGGATATGATCGTTCAGCGATATTTGCCTGACGCGGACGGCGTTGGACGGGTGCTTACGCTAACGAGTAATGGCCAATCAGAGATTGTCTGTGCCTATCGACGGATTCCGCTGGAGTGGCGCACCGGTATCGACGTCCAACATGCGTGCGTGCGCGAAGAGCTGTCATCCGATCTTCGCTCATTTTCCTCCGAAGTGTCGCTCCGCTCGGGGCTCTACCTCAACGGCATTGACTACGTTCGCCATTGCGGCCGATATTTCCTGCTCGAAGTAAACGCGGTGCCCGCGATGAAGGAGCCGTTGGATGAATTTGGGATCGACGTCCCCGCGGTCCTGCTGGACCGAATTGAACGCGACATCGCCATCGCGCGTTAGCTGACGGGTTTGGTCAGCGTGAGTAGAAGATCGTCCGCCAGCTTTTGTCCTCGCATGTTGAGTCCGCTCGCCCCGTTCGAGATGGGAAAGCGGGTAACCGCTTGGGCGATAAAGGCACCGGGTTCGACGATCGTCGCTCGACCGTTGGGGGGCAATCCTGTCAGGAGCAATTCGTCGGGTAGCAAATCCCGGGCGGCGCCTGATCTACCGGCCCACTCAATTCCTTGATCGGCGCATCGATATATGCCCGAAAAGCGGCCGTCATCAATCGTGACGTGTATGGATTTGGTGTTCTTCAACACCATCAATGATTGGTTCAGCGGCTCTGATCCTCGAGAGTTAATTGAGTCCGCGTCAAATTCGACCTTGTCATCTAGGAAGGCGAGGATATGTGCCATCATCAGAGGCAGGCGGCCTGCCTCGAGTTCGGCGGTAGCAAAGACGCCACACGAACCTCCGAATCGCATATTCAGCTCGGTCAGGAATATTTGATCACCGTGAATAAGAAAATCTGGATGGAAGAAACCGAGGAAGCCCTGTGCCTGTGCCCAAGCCCCAATTTTAAGGCCGGCCTCACGAACCTCTTTCTGGATTTGTTCCGATAGAAAACCCCGAAACCAGGAGCTCGCCACATACTCTGTGGGATTGGAGTTCAGCGGCGGCGCACCGATGATCATCTCCTCGAGCGGCCCGCAGAGGACGGACTGGCGTGTGACGCAAATGTCCATTGAGCAGGAGACGCCGGTAACGAACCGCTTGGCGTTCAGCCTTTTGCCACGGCGCTGGAGCTTTATGGCGTTGAACGCCTCCTTCGAATCTACAATGTAGTTTCCCGAGCCCCCCGCGCCCTGTGCGAAATGCAGGAATACGGGAAGACCAACTTCGCGAACAATCAAGTCGAAATCCATTTGGTCTATCGAGCCCGTAACTCCTGGGATAGGTTGCAGACCAACGGCGAAGCTGACCTCGTCAATTCTGGTCTTGTCACCCAAGGACACTTTCAGATCATCCTTCGAGGACAAACAGATTATGCCAGCGGTCGAACAGAAGGCCTCGAGTTCCGGCGTTGAGTCATACGGGAGGACTGCGCCAGGGCGCGTTGCGCGAAAAAAAGTGTCGAACCGACCGTTCGCGACCAGCGCGCCCGCCAGATCGTCGATGCTGCACTTGGGCCGAAGCCCATTGGTTTCCGGACTCAATATCGAGGCCGTGAACGGAAGATCAGCCGCATAGCAACAAATTATACCACTCAGCCGTAGCAGCGTTTGCAGGCTAAGCGCGTCGTTCGCCCTTGGCCCATACCAACAAAGCGTGGGCAGTGGCTTTCGCTTCAAGTACCCTACCAAGTCATCCAGCGAAGCCAATTTCATGGTGCTACCCGGACTATTAGGACTGATCTTGCAGGTACAACGCACACCGTGTTTCTCCGGAAAAATCATAGAATGGAAAGAATTCGGCAAAAACGGCGTAAGCTCCGTATCGTAGTAACTCAGCTCCGAAGTTCGCGCCCGACTCCATGTAAAGGATCAGCTTTTTGCCGGCCCTCTCCGACGTTTGAAACACTTCGTCAGCCCACGCGCAGGGAAATATCATACCGGTCGCTACGACATAGTCGGTTTCCAGCACAGCATCCGCAAAGATCGAAGGAGAAGTACGCTGGACCTTGACCCCGGCAAGGTCCATTCCTACTTTATTGTCCGCCAGCTCCAAGACAGAGACATCACATGATTTTGCAAGCGACTCCTCGATGAACTCGGTGACCGCCCCTAACATCAGAACCTTCGATCCCGACTCGACGGCGGAGAGCACAATCTGCGCTCTTTCTCGCGCCTTTTCCCTCAACGCGCCGGAGAGGATTTGTACGTTAGACGGATGGTGCTTGCGGAGTGTGGAATAAATCGCGTCGACAAGCGCGGTACGAAAAAAGAGCGGAATTTCTTGGTTCAGGACGTCGACGACTTGCTGGTTCACGAATGCCTCTGGCTGCCATTCAAGACTTGATTGGAAGTAGCAAAATCCGTACCCTTGCTCCATTAAGACTAAGCAAAACCGCATGTCCGAGAATACCGTCGTGCTGCGCTTCATCGTGTAGAAGCTCGTCCCGACAATAACGTTGTCGATACGCAGCTGCCCGGCGGCGCCAGTCGATTCTAACGCAAAGTCGGTCAGTTTGGTCAGAAGCCGCATTTCCATCCTCGGGCTGGCAAGGCTCAGATCTTCTAGATCCGTCGTCGTCAAGCATCGGTTATCACACCACTCGCAGGCGATGTAGTAGTGCCGCCTGTAGGCGACCTCCGCGCTTCATCAGCGTAAAGGGCCGCTTCGTCCGCTCTTGCGGCTCGCTCGTCTGCGAGCCGTCAGACGGCGGAAAGGGCCAAGCGAACGGCCGGCTTGTGGGGTCACGCACTGCCGCGGCGGTGCCGACTTGCTTTTCGCGCACTAGCGGGCATCGGAGACCATGCTACATCAATTGCATCTGGAGATGGTCAATGACGACAGTGCTGATCGGCATACTCTTCGTTTTGGCGATGAGCGAGATCGCGTATTCGGCTTGTATTCGGTTAAGAACCGAAACGCAGGCCATGCAGTGGTTGCCTCCCGATATCGTCATCTGGTCCGTTCCGCGCGTGCTCGGCCTCGCGCTTTTGCCTGCCCTCGCCTTATTTGACCTTCACTGGTCTCGCCGTTTCTCCCTCTATGTGCGACCACGTCCCGGCCAGGAAAGCATGTTAATACCATCACTATCCATCGTTGGGCTCACGCTTCTTGCTGTACAGCTACTCCATCTCTGGATGGTTGAGCGGACCATCCGCCGGAGTGGCCGATCCACTCTTTCGCGCCCCTCAGCTACCGCCTGAGGCTGCCCAAGATCAATCATGCCTGCGCGATGAACGAGCGTCCAGAGTCGGGAACCGCAACCTGGCCGCTGAGTGACCGGCTTTGGGGTTTCGCGCCGGCATGGAAATATGAGGGACTTGCGCCTACAGCCTGCCCTTATGAAAAGGACTATCTTACTGGTCTATCCTTCCGTTGCTCACCAAAAAACTGCTTGGTCGATGACCAAACAATCTATCCGTCGATCTGGGCCGCGCTAGCGCTTTCCTTGTGTATCCGAAGCCCAAACCGCCTGGTTCCCAGGCGCATAGACAACGAGGTTGGTATCGTCCTGCATGACCAGGATTGAGCCAGGATGACCGGCGGTATTTGATGCCCAGACCGGATGCTGGTGGACGTCATAGAGTACGAAGTTGCCGTCGGCCTGCATGACTGCCTGCCACGTGTGATGGCCGTCGGTCCCGGTCGCCCAGATGGCATGGCCGTAGGAATAAAGAACGAGGTTCCCGTCGCCCTGCAGGATCAACTTGAACGATCCGCTATTGGACGTGATCGACATGCCGGCCGTCAGCCCCTGACCAGGGAGGAGCCGGTCCTTTTGATTCGGCCCGGCGGGCGATACCGGCACGACCGTATTCGTCGCCCAAAGCGCACGGTTATCAGTCCCATATACGACCACGTTGCCGTCGTTCTGCACCAGCAACCACGCGCCGGGCTTACCGGCAGTGCCTGCGGCCCAGCGAGCGTTGCTGTGAAGACCGTAGACGACGAGATTGCCATCGAATTGCATGATGACGTCGCCCGTATCGGGATGACCATCGCTGTTCGAGGCCCATAGCGCCGTCCCGCCGGGCGCGTAGAGGACGAGGTTGCCGTCCCCTTGAAGCACGAAGGTAAAGCGGCCGTCGGCCGAGCGGAGCGAATGCCCGGGGATCAACCCTTCACCCGGCAGCAAGCGGTCGGGATGTGTCGGCGCCGCGGGCTGGCCCGAAATTACTGTGTTAGTTGCCCACAGCGCGCGGCCGTCGGCACCGTAGATGACAAAGTTGCCGTCGTTCTGCAGTACCGCCCACGCGCCACCATGGCCGTCGGTGCCTGCCGCCCACACGACACTGTGGTGGATGTCGTAGGCGACGAGATTGCCATCGCCCTGCATGACAAGCTCCCAGACACTGCCGTGGTTCTGGGTGTTCGACGCCCACAGCACCTGGTGGGAGAGACCGTAGAGGACAAGGTTGGCGTCGGCCTGCATGGCCAGCTGGAAGCGACCGTCGGCCGACATCAGGACGCCGCCCGCGCCAAGGCCCTGATTGGCGGTCAGCCGGTCGTGCTGCGTCGGCGTTGTCGGCAAAGGCGGCACGACCGTGTTGGTCGCCCACACCGCCCGGTTGTCGGGACCATACATGACGAGATTGCCGTCGTTCTGGACGACCAGCCACGCACCGTTATGACCAACCGTACCACTCGCCCAAATGGCGTGGT
The DNA here is from genome assembly GCA_964246245.1 of uncultured Sphingomonadaceae bacterium. Lineage (GTDB taxonomy): Bacteria > Pseudomonadota > Alphaproteobacteria > Sphingomonadales > Sphingomonadaceae > Polymorphobacter_B. Next base: position 6,351 of record CAXTQJ010000008.1, on the reverse strand, counting down.
TGCCGCCGTCGTAGATGACGAGGTTGCCGTCGGCCTGCATGATGGCATCGTACGCGTTGAGATGGCCGTTGGTACCCGAGGCCCACATCGCCTGGTGGCCGGGACCATAGAGGACCAGATTGCCGTCGGCCTGGAAAATCAGGCGAAAGCGCCCGTCGGCCGAGGCGAGCTGCGCCCCCATCACCAGTCCTTCGTCGGCATGGAGGCGGTCACCCTGAGCCGCCGGCCGCGGCCAGGCGGGCAGCTGCCGCCCGCCCATCGACGTCCACAGCGCGGCGAGCTGGTCGTAGGTCAACCCGTTCGGCGCCTTGCCGTTGCTGTCGAACCAGCGACGGGAGAAGACAGCAAAGGCGGTCGGATCGCAAGCAGCGAGCCCGGCCGGCGTCAGCCAGCGTGAGCCGCCCCAGGTCTGCAGCCTGTAGCGACCGGCGGCGTCGACCCCATTCAGCCAGACGCCATGCCCCGACTTGGGGTTGGGGGTGGCGGGCGCATCCCACACGCCACCATCACCGGTGCCTTCCCACGCGTCGGGCACCTTAAGCATGAAGAAGACGCCGCCGAACAGCCAGATCGTGTGCTGCATCAGCGTCGCGTTGGTCGGGTCGAGGCCGATCGCATCCATGATCTTGGCAATCGGGCTGCCGTTCAGACCACTCTTCCATGCATCGATGATCTGCCCGGCGTTGAGCCCATGATTGTCGGGCGACAGCGCAAGATACGATCGCACCGTCTCATCGTCGTTGAAGCTACTCTCCGCTCCGTTGTTGGCGGTGAAAGTGTTGTCGCCGTGTTCGGCGGCGGCGTACATACAGTCGCCGTAGATGTCGTTGGCATAAGAGGCGAAGGGAAAGGCCTTGGCCCAATCAATCGGCAGGGAAAACATTGGCGGGGCCGAGCCGCCCATCGTCATCAGTACCGGCGGTCGGCCAAGCTTCATCAAGTCGCCGTCGTTGAACGCGACCGAGCGGTTGATCGCTGGAACGAAGCGAATGGTCAAAGGGGAGTTGGCCGGCGGCACCGCTACCCGACCGATCGCCGCCAGCACCTTGGGATCGATAATTCGCGGCAAAGACGTATTTATTGCGTCGGACATGATCAGATCCCCTGGTCAGCTACTATCTGTAGCGTTGCTCGCGCTCAAGAGCCGTATCCGGTTTCAACAACAGAGACGTGCTGCAGACGGAGGGGCAAAGCAGAACGCGCTGTCGCCACCTGCCTTCGCGCCCATGTATTCAGCGGCCTCCCGCGAGGCGGCGATAAACATTTACCTCGCGATCGCCTTCGCTGGTGTGGTGGCAAAACGACCTGAATGGATGGCTGGTTTTCGGGAATGGCTGGGATCCGGTGAATGGCCGGAAATGGGGTTACCTCGTCATCACTCTATCGGTTGGGCAAGCAGTAGGCGACGGCAAGATTAAGTCGTCGCATAGGTATTTCGACGACGAAGCACATCGCGGATGTTTAGGCCTTCAGCTAGTCTTGCACCGTAGTCCGCTGACTAGAAGGGCGACCATCTGCCGAGCCTGCGCGGGCCGCGAGGTGTCCGCCGCCATACAGAGGTACGCCGCCGCGTCGAGGAAGTCGTCAGCCGCGACACCGGTTCGGATGTCGCCGGCGGCCAGGGCTGCGTCGAACAGCGTGCGGAGCGCGGGTTGTAGCCGTCCTTCCCGTCGTTCCGGCAAGGAGTCGAGCGCGGGATCGCCGGAGTGCAGAGCTTGAGCGAGGCCCCGCTTCGTCAATGCGAGGTCGACTAAGCGCTCCATCCACAGCGCCAGGGCCTCACCGGACGGGTGAGCGGCCGCCAGGGTGCCAGCTGCCTCGACACAAGCGTCGATCTCCTGGCAGAACACCGCCGCGATCAGGTCGGCACGCCGCGGGAAGTGCCGGTAAACCGTGCCAATTCCCAGACCCGCGCGCTTGGCGATCGTCCGGATCGGCGCATCGACTCCGACGTCCGCAAAAACCTCTTTCGCCGCCCCAAGCAGCGTGGCGACGTTGCGTTGCGCGTCAGCCCGTCGCTGGCGGGTTGCGGACACCTTCACCTTTGTGCGGACCTCGCTCACCAAGTTGACCTGGCTTGCAACCGGAACACGCTCCGTATATAGATGGATCACGTTCCTTTTACAGGAGTGCGTTATGGCGGGCAAGCGCATCGCCCTGGTGACCGGCGCCAACCAGGGCGTGGGGTTGCAAGTCGCGAAGAAACTGGCGGGAAGCGGCGCCAAGGTCTTCGTCGGCTCGCGCGACCTACGGCGCGGCGAGCAGGCGGTGCGCGAGATGGGCGGGGACGCGGTCGCGCTTCAGCTCGACGTGACCGATCAGGACTCGATCGCCACAGGGGCGGAGCGGATCAAACGGGAATGCGGGCACCTCGACCTGCTGGTCAACAACGCCGCCATCTCCAACACGCGCAAGGGCGATCTCTCGCTTGAGCAATATGGCGCGATCAGCCGCGCCAGCACTGCTTCGCTCGACGAGATGCGAGCGGTGTGGGAGACCAACGTCTTCGGCGTCCTGGCGGTCTACCAGGCGAGGCTGCCGCTGCTGCGTGCATCCGCCGCCGCGCGCGTCGTCAACGTCTCGAGCGGCGTCGGCTCGCTGACTTGGATGGGCGATCCGGCTAACCCGCACCACAAAGGCTTCGGCCCGATCTATCCCGCGTCGAAGACGGCGCTCAACGCGATCACGGTCGCGATGATGATCGAACTCGAAGAAAGCCCGATCAAGGTGAACCTCGTCTCGCCCGGCTTCACCTCAACCGCGCTCAACGGCTATGAGGGCACCGAGAGTGTCGAGGACGGGTCGAGGGAGGTGGTGCGCGTCGCGCTGCTCGGCGACGACGCACCGGGCGACACGTTCACGCGGTGGAAGAACGTGTCGATTCCCTGGTAGACCGTCCCAAGCCAGCCGTCGGCTTGTACTCTTCCAGGGCATCCCAACCGATGACGACGCGGTCGTAGCCGCTGTCGATTGCCTGGCCATCGATCTTCTGGAGGATACATGCGCCTGATTGCCGTCGAGGAGCACATCCTGCCCTCTCACGTGAGGGAGGCCTGGGCGGCGGCTCCGCCGCCGCACGACCCGGTGTCCGCCATCGCGGACGGCGGGGTGGTCGGCGAGCGGCTCGCCGACCTGGGCGAGGGACGTCTGGTGCTGATGGACGAGCAGGGCGTCGACGTGCAGGTGCTGTCCCTCACCACACCCAGCCTGCACAACCTGGAGCCTGGGCCCGCTGTCGAGGCGGGCCGGCGGGTCAACGACCTGATCGCCGAAACCTGCGCCCTCCATCCCGACCGGTTCCAGGGCCTCGCCGCGCTGCCCACCTCCAACCCCGAGGCGGCACCTCGCGAACTCGAGCGCGCCGTCCGTCAGCTGGGCCTCAAGGGTGCACTGCTGTGCGGACGAACCCGCGAGCGCCACCTCGATCACCCAGCTCTACGGCCTACCCTCGCCATGGCGGCGGAGCTGGGGGTGCCGCTGTTCATCCATCCCCAGATCCCTTCACCGGTGGTGCGTGCGGACAGCTATTCTGGGATCGGGGAGCGTGCGGACCTCGCCCTGGCCGCGTTCGGCCTTGGCTGGCACTACGAGGCCGGCCTCGCCTGGATCCGGCTGGCGGCGGCGGGCGTGTTCGACGAGCTCCCCGACCTCCAGATCATCCTCGGACACTGGGGCGAGGTCGTGCTGTTCTACCTCGAACGCACCGGCGCCGTGCTCGGCCGGGCGCTCGAGCTTGAGCGCCCGCTCGCCGACTATGCCCGCCACAACCTCTACGTCACCGGCAGCGGCATGTGGAGCGAGGCCTATCTCAAGCGCTGCCTCGAGATCGTCGGGCCGGAGCGGGTGCTGTTCTCGACCGACTTCCCTTATCAGTATCGACCCGGCGGCGAGCCGCGCCGCTTCCTCGACCACGTCACGCTTGACGAGACGGCGCGGCGGGGATTGGCCTTCGCCAACTGGGAGCGGCTGACAAATGCGCCCGGTTAGGACCGGATGTAGGTCGTTGCCATCTACTTGGAGCCCTTCGCCTCCCGCGCCGACCAATAGGCGATCGGGCGTATCGTCCAGCTCGTAATTACGCCGGCCGCGACGAACGGATCGCCCCTGACGATCTCGTCTGCCTCTTGCGCGCTGTCGGCATCCAGCACCCACAAGGCGCCCGCGTCGTTCGCGAAAGGTCCAGCCGCTTGCAGCTGACCATTCTCGAGGAAGGTGCGCAGATAGACGCGATGGGCGGCATGGGTCGTCTTTAGCCGATCCTCGTCGGGACCGTACTCGATGATGGCGGCGTATTTCACATCACGTCCAGATGAACTTCGCGAATGCAGGCCTGCTAGCATCGTGGGCGAAGCGGAGCGAGCCAAACCGATGCTCGAAGGAGATTGGCGGTAGGGGTCCGATTGGCTGCGACATGGGTCTGTCGCTTCTGAAGTGCGGCTGATACCGAGCCATCGCTCGGACGCTTCATCGAAGGGACTTCATGGCGATCACCTGCCTCGATCAGAGAACCGCTCTCATCGTTGTCGATCTCCAGATGGGTCTCTCGACCATGGACTACGCCCATCGCTTCGAAGATGTGGTCGCCCGCGCCGCCAGACTCGCCGAAGCGTTTCGGGCAATCGGCCGCCCCGTCGTCGTGGTGAATACCGACGGCGCCGCTCCCGGCCGGCGGGAACAAGCTCCGGAGTTGCAGCGGACGGCCGGCTGGACCGACCTGGTGCCGGCCTTGGGAGCTCAGCCGACCGATCACCGGGTGACCAAGCGCTCCCCCGGCGCCTTCACCGCCACCGGGCTCGAGCAATGGCTCCGGGACCGGGAGGTGAGTCAAGTCGTCGTCGCCGGAGTCGCGACCGGCACGGGAGTGGAGACCACCGCGCGGCAGGCCTACGAGATCGGCCTGAACGTCGCGTTCGGCATCGACGCGATGACCGACATGGACCCCATCGTCCATCGGAACTGCGTCGAACGCAGCTTCAAGCGAATCGGCGAGACTGGCTCGACGGACGAACTGATCAGGTTGATAGGCGCCTTCGCTTCATGACGCCGACCTTCCGTAAACATCGGCCCGCGGGCGCGAAAAGGGGGCGGCGCTAGGACGCGTGGATGACCTGAACGAATGTCCGGTTTCGGAGGCCGCCCGACAGCACGGAACGGCGGGTTATGGGTCGTCGCCATCCCGAGACTCCGTCTTTCGAGAATGCCTCACGTTCCCGCTACTCCATCTCAACGGTGCAACTGCGGGAAGGAGCAATTCGGAACGGGTTTCGGGAAAGCCGCCTGCGGTGCAGTTTCAGCGCGGTCAACGCCAGCCGCATTTCCGCCGGATGCTCGTTTGCAGGAAGATCAATGAACGTCGTTGACCCTCTACCGAGCGACCATGCAATTACGATGGGAAGCTGAACCCGCATCAGCCCACCTGCGTTCGATCCACATGCAGGCCAAAGCCGGAGGCGCCGGGATCGCCGAGTTCGGGGCGCAACTAAGGCTGGGAACCTGATAGTCGCCGCCGTTCTGCATTCTGTATGGGATGGGCGCGGTGGTCTCGATGCTGCGCATCCGCTCCCTGAGTTGATCGGTGACCTTCTGGAACCCGGCCTCGTCCATCCGGTCCACGCGGTAGGCCACAAAAGGCGGCAGGACGGTGTAGCCGGGATAGTAGAGGATGCCATGGTTGATTGGGAACAGAATATCCTCGATCGGGCCGTTGACGCCGCGCGGGGCGTAGTGCGTCGCCCAGCCGCCCACGGTCACGATCAGCATCGCGCGCTTACCGGCCAGCGTGCCTTCGCCGAAGCGATCGCCCCAATGCGTGTCGCTGCGTTCGCCGACCCCGTAGGCAAACCCGAAGGCATAGACCCGGTCCACCCAGCCCTTGAGGATGGCCGGCATCGAGTACCACCACAGCGGAAACTGGAGGATCAGCGTGTCGGCCCAGAGCAGCTTCTCCTGCTCGGCCTTCACGTCCGCCGTAAGTGCATCCGCCTCGAACGCCCGGCCTGACGCGCCAGCCACCCGCAGCCGCTCGTCGGGTGCCACATCCGGAAAGTCCGAGCGATCGACGGCCGCCTTCCATCCATCGGCGTAAAGGTCGCTGACCCGGACCTCATGCCCCTGTGCCTGCAACTCGGCCACGGCAACGTCGCGCAGCGCGCCGTTCAAGGAGTGGCGTTCCGGGTGGGCAAAAACGAGGAAAACCTTCATAGCGGTCTTTCTGACGCCAACGCCCCCGACGTCCAACCCGCACGCTCAACCATGCGGGAGACCCTCCTCACGCCCGGGAACCGAGACGTCGTAGCCGTTGAGCAGCATCGAGATCAGGCCGTAGCCGGCCACCAAGTAGACCAGCTCGGC
>CAXTQJ010000007.1:0-31387 GCA_964246245.1 uncultured Sphingomonadaceae bacterium | reverse complement strand
CATGGGGCCAGGCCGGCGCCGGAGCGAGCGCGTCGATGCAGCAGATGGTCACGACGATCCAGTTGCGCGAATGCGAGATAGGCAGCTTCGTGCCGCCGGTGCCGCAGCGCGTTATCTACGAAGAGCCCAAGCGCATCCGCCAGTAACGTCGCTATGACCATCATCGTCTATCTGGCCGGCGCGCTGCTCTGCACCGCCGGCCAATGCTACCCGGCACTGGTCGGCGACGACACACCGACGGGCACTTTCCCGCTCGTCCGCCGCTACGTCGCGGCTCGCGGGTATGGCGGCGACGTCATGCAATTCGCTGAGACCGAACACGACCTGTTCGCCATCCACCGCGTCTGGCTCGGAAATCCTCGCGAACATCGCGCCGAGCGTCTCGCCAGCGCAGACCCCGAACAGCGAAAAGCTGCAACACACGGCTGCATCAACGTCATGCCCGACGTCTACGAGAAGATCATCACCGCCGATACGATCGAGATTCGTGAATGACTCACGCGAAGACCCCATAAGCGGTCATTCCGCACCTACAAGTCGATGCTTGGAGCCGGACATTCGTTCAGGTCTATGCTGCGGGTGAGGATGGCGGCGGCCGCGCGCTCAGCACATGGCTGTCCGCCAAGTAGGCGATATAACTCAGGGCTTTGACTCATCGAGGGTTACTTAAGCCCGCTTGAATGATTGTTACCACCGCATAGAGTGCCGACGAGCACCGCCAATAAGCGAGGAAGCCATGAGAGTTCTACTGGCCGGCTGCTGCATCGCTGGCGTTGGAACCATGCCCGCTGCGGCGCAGGATGCTTGCCACCTCCTCGAGCGGCAGACACAGGAGTTTTCGGACGCGGGCCAGCGCGGCGACGGCCCGGCCATGGCGAGGGAAGTCGACGACGAGGTCGTATTCTTCAACGAGACGGGAGCGCGCTCCCGTCGTGCCGACTTGGCAGGAACCACGCCGAAGCCGGCAGGAATTCCCCTCCGTTCCATCAAAACGACCGACTGGAACTGCCGCCTTCACGGCGACGTTGCAGTGACGAGCTTCATCGACGTCCTGCAGCCCGGCAAGCCGGACGAAGTGCAATTCCGGTCCGTCGAGACGTGGAAGAGCGAAGCCAGCGGCTGGAAGATGATCGCCAGTCAGACTCTGACCTTGCCGCATCCCGATCCGGACCCTGTGACGATCACTCTCGCTGGCCCGCTGCTGGATGACTATGCGGGAGCGCACGAGGCACCCGACGGGACGCGCTTCACCTTTGAGCACAGAGGGCTCGACCTGACGGCTTCGGTCAACGGCGGCCCCGGAAGCGTGCAGAAGGCGCAAACGCGGGACATCTTCTTCACGCCCGGGCGCAGCGGAACGCCCAAGGTGTTCCAGCGTGATGGCGGCGGAAGGATCACCGGCTTCATTTATCTGCGCGGCGGAAACAGCCTGACGTTCAAACGGGTCGCGTGACCATCGACGGCCAGCATCCGTCGATCGCGGCCTATGGATGTCCCATGCCGACCTGCTGGTTCGCGGCATGGTTCGGAGATTTGCCCGTAGATCGGACGAACACGAAGGCCAATACGGGGATGAGCGCCGCGTAGATGTATTGTGTCCGCGAAACGCCGATACCGAAGGGAAACCAGATGCCGGGCACACCGATGGGATCGAGCAGCTCGTCGCCGAAGTAGGCGAGTGTGATCGATCCCAGAGCGAGCAGCGTAGGCAGACGGATGGTGCCGTCGCGGACGATGCGTGCGCCAATGATCACAAGAAGGACGATCGATGCGATGCGGCTAACGCTGGTGATGCCTGCCGCGTGAGCCGCGCTTCCGATGATCGCCGCGACCATGACTGCGATCGCGCCTGCGTCGATGGTGCGCAAAGGACGCCCGGGCCAGCGGTTCCAGGCGAGCGACCAGGCCGCGACCGCAGGCATCCACAAATATTTTGCCAACGCCGAATAAGTCTTGAGGTCGAGTATGTCGGTCCATGCGACGAGCGCATTGTCGAGGCGGCGGAGGGCCATGAGCGCCAGCGCGACGGCGGCGAAAGCAAGGAAGCTGCTGTAACGGCTTCGGCTTCGGCACCAAACAGCCAAGCCTGCGAGGGCGAACATCGCCAGCGGCTCGACCGCGTCGACGATGTAGCCGGCGATCGTTCTTTCCCAGTGAGCGCGATGGAGCGCGGCGGCGATCGGGCGCGGTGCCAGGAATGGCGGACTTCGCATTCCGCCGCCTTCGGCACTCGGCTGCTGCCGCTTGAGCATGTACGCGCGGACGGCCAGCATGCCTCGGGTGCCGGCCGCCTCGACCGGCAGTTCAAACCGATGCGGTCGCGTTCCGACGAGACGCGGATGAAGGCCGAGCCGGCCCGATCCGCCGAGCAACATGCCGTTCCAATAGAGTTCGTAGCCGTCGTCGACCGCGGTCGGGCCGAGGATGTCCCACGTCGCGCGGCCGGCAGGCACGGTGACCGGGCGGCGGTACCAGGCGTAGCCGGTATAGCCGGAATGGCCGCGTGCCGACCATCCGCTGACATAGTCGGGCAGCCCGACATCGACGTCGTGACTACCCGGCTGCGCCCTCAGGTCGACCGTCTCCCAAGCGTGATCGTCGAATCTTGGCTCGGACCACGATCGGTCATCGCCGGTATGGAATTTCCAGCCGTCGTCGAGCAGGGTTGCAGCCGTGCGCAGCAACGGCGGGTCGGCCCGGCCACCGAGCGCCAGACTGCCGACGACGATCAAGAACGCCGACAGGGTCGCCACGACGATTCCAACGGTCAAGCGGCGCTGGATGGTGTCCATTCGAGGTCCTCAGCCAGCCGCCGCGACGAGATCGACGGTGAGCAGCCCGCGCTGGCTTCGCGCGTCGCGGTCGAGGGGCAATCGGTAGAGTGCGCGAAGGAGCGCCATGTCCCAAGTACTCGGACTGCGCAGCGCAGCACCGCCCGCGAACATGTGGAGGACCGAGTCGGCCGGAGCGGCACCCAATCTCAATTCGGCAAGCGCCACCATCGCCGCATAGGAAGCGACGGCAGCGAGCGGCAGGCCAGTCGTTCGGGTCACGTCGACTATGATCGTGGCAGACCGTAGGGCGCGGACGTCGCCCGTGCTGATAAGGCTCGAGCTCTCATGCTGGACAAAACTGAGCTCCTCGTTGTCGGGGTTCATGCCGCCGAAGCCGAGGCCGAGCGGACTGGTCGCGGTCGCGGCGACGCCGTCCTTGTCGCGGATCTCAGTGGCGTACCACCAACGGATGGGCGCGGGCCCATGGCTCAGCGCGGCCACGATTGCCGGAGGGACGCCAGTAAGCCGACGTGGGCTGCGCGAGATGATGCGCCGGACGACAGCACCGCCATCGAGCGCGAAGACGACGGCGATGTTTGCCCGGCAAGCTGCCGGCTCAACGGGGACGTGTGCATCGGCCGCGACTTGGCGTAGTTTGGCGTCGACCGCTCGCGTCGCCTCGTCCGTTAAGCCGATGACGCGTGGACAGACTGGCTCGAGCCAACGTGCAGCGGGTATCGCCCCGGCGGCGATGCCGGTAACCCGCACATACGCGGTCGCCTGGGCTCGCAGTACCGCCGCCGACCGCCGCGTGCCCGTAACGACGATTGCCTCGCTCGGCACCTGCGCTGCCTTTACGCCGGCCATCAGCATAGTCATCGCGACGACGCCGGCGACGATCCAGCCATGCCGGCGGCCGGGGGCGGAGAGGATTGCGCTCATCTTTTGGGCCCGAGGTGGTCGGACTCGCCGTATCGTTGTGACGCAGCGCCTTTGATCCAGTCACCGAGCAGACGGTAGTAGCCATCGGCGACGCGCGTGGTCGTGCGCGAGCCGTCGGCAGCTTCGACATAGTTCGTGATGCCATGGTCGGTGTGCCGGAACACGTAGAGCTCGATCGGCCGACCCGCCGCGATGAACTTGCTGAGACGCGCTCGCGTCAGGTCGCCGGGCGCATCGCGGTCGGAGTCGGCGAGCACCCAGAGCTGTGGTGTCGCCAGCGCGCCCACCACCGACTGTGCGTCGTAGGTCCACTGGATCGCGAGGCCGTCGAACAGGGCGGCACCCGTCCGGCGCAGATCGTCGGGGTCGGCCTTCAGAATGGGCCCCGTGAACTCCCCCTCGACCTGCGACATCCAGCGGGTTCCGGCGAGGCGGCGCTTGACGTCGGCGACGGCGTCGTAACCGGTGGTGAAATGCGAGGCGACCAACGCGTCCGTCGCGGCGGTGACCTGTCGCGCACCGGCGATCGCGTCGTCGCCGAAGCCTTTTCGCCGCAGTTCGAAGAAGACCTGCTCGCTGTCCTCCTCTAGCGGCGACAGGACGAGGCCGAAGCCAACCGCGACGAAATCGGCCCCACCGATCTGCGCGGCGCGCGGCGCGACCCAGCCGCCCTGGCTGCCGCCGAAATAGCCCCAGCGCCCGAACCGTAACGCCGCCAGTCGGCGGGCTTCGCGCGATGCTGCCACCGCATCTTCGGCCAGTAGCTCGAAATTCTGGGTGTAGAAGCCGTCGGACAGGCCGGTGCCGCGCTTGTCGTACATGAATACCGAGATGCCCTGCGCGGCGAAGACGTACTGGTACGAGATGCCGATGTCGGTCGTCTTCTCCGATCCGTGCACAAAGATGACGAGAGGGCGCGTCGCCGGGGCATCGCTCGGTTCGATCAAAAGCCCATAGAGATCGGTGCCGAGGCTCGTGAAATGGGTCGGCGTCTCCTTGAGCTCGACTCGACGCCACCGCTGCCCCGCGCCGTCGTCCGCCATCGACCGGAAGCCGTGATCGTCGCACCGCACCGGACTGACGGGGGCCGTCACGCTGCCCCGCCGGCCGTCGAGCATCGTGTACCAGTAAGCGGGGGGAGCCCCGACGTCGGCGTGGTTGGTGATGATGACCTTCTCGACGCCTGGGCCCTGGTAGATGCCGACGGAACATCCGAAGGCCGCTGCCGGAATGGCGCAGGCGAAGACGTAGAGCACGACGGTCAGGAACCGCATAGGTCAGCCTCGTGGCGGGATGGATCGTTCACTGCATCGAACCAGCGCGGTGCCGCTTAGGACGGCCGGCGGCCTTCACCGCCGGACCTCGTCGCCCGAGTTGACCGGCTGCCAGGTCTTCCCTTCGTCGGCGGAGGTGAACTCGGCGAAATGGATGTGGTGGTGGTCGACGATGATGTTCTCCACGCGCGACCAGTTGCCAGCCAACGGCGGGGGCGGCTTGTCGAGGTAGGTCCAGCGCGGCCCCGCGAGCGACAGGGTGCCACGGCCGCCCGCGAGGCCGTTCGGCGCGACTGTGCGGGTATTGAACCCGCCGTCGGCGGCGAGGGTGTAGATGATCAGGCTGCCGGTCTTGCCGTTCACGGTCTGCTCGCAGGTGAGATAGGCGGTGAAGCGATGGCAGCGACTGGTCAGCCGGTCGACCGTGCCGGCGGGGCCGCCGCTCCACGGGTTTTTCGCCCGGATCTCCCATTCGCCGTCGTACACGGCGAGCGGCGCGAACGGATCGGAAGTCGCCGACGTCGCACCCGCCGCGGTCAGCAGCAGCGCGACGCCGAAGCCGAACGGTGCCGCGCACCTCATGCGAATACGGCCGTGCGGAACTGACGCGCAGCCATCGCCGCTTCGGCCGGGGCGATGTTGGTCAAGCCGACGACGATGCCCTGCCGGGTGTCGCGATGGCTCAGCTCCGAGACGGCGAGCGGTCGGTAACCCACTCCCCGCGCCCGGCAGACGAGGTCGCCGTCACGCCGACCGTCGCGCAGCCACGCGACGGCATGAATGCCGCTGACGCCCGGATCAACCTCGGCGAACGGCGCGATCTCGGCGGCGAGCGCCGCGACGGTGGCGCTGCGCCGGGCACGATAGGCGCTGCGCATCCGGCGGAGATGACGCGCGAAATGACCCTCCGTCAGAAAATCGGCGACGATCGCCTGATCGCTGGCCGAACGACCCGTACCGAGATCGCGGCAAGCGGCGTCGAAGCGCGGCGCCATCGCCACCGGCGTGACGATGTAGCCGAGGCGCAGCGCGGGGAAGAGCGTCTTGCTGAACGTGCCGACGTAGAACACCCGGTCGCGGCGATCGAGGCTCTTCAGCGCCGGCAACGGGCGGGGGCGGTAGTAGAACTCCCCGTCGTAGTCGTCCTCCACGATCCACGCGTCGCGCGTCGCCGCCCAATCGAGCAGTTCAAGGCGGCGCGGCAGCGACAGCGCGACCCCCAGCGGGAACTGGTTGGCCGGCGTCGTCACGCATAGCCTGGCTTCGGGAGCGCGGCGGATCGCTTCCGCGACCTGCATGCCGTCGCCGTCGACCGCTATCGGGACGGGGACGACGCCGAGAGCTCGCAGCGCTTGGTCGGACCGGCGATATCCCGGATCCTCGACCCACGCCTGATCACCCTTGTCCAGCATGACCTGACCGATCAGGCCTAATGCCGCCTGATAGCCGCCGGTGATGATGACCTGATCGGGCGTGCAGGCGATGCCGCGCGCGATCAACAGGTGGTTGGCGAGCGCCGACCGCAGCCGCAGGTCGCCAGACGCCAACGGATAGCCGAGGCCGATCATGCCGAGACGACGTGCGTGCCGGCCGGCGAGCGTCGACCACAGCTTGCGCGGAAATAGGTCAAGCGCCGGCAGGCCGACGGCGAAGGCGAGTTGTCCCGGCCGCGCCAGCAGCTGAGAGTCCGCGAGCGGCGCGACGGGCGCGCGCACGGCCCGGTCGTCGTACGAGGGTAGCAGGAGCGAGACGAAGGTGCCGCGATTGCCGCGCGCAACGACATAGCCCTCGCCGGCGAGTTGCTGCAGGGCCAGCTCGACCGTGCCCCGCGCGACGCCGAGCTGCGCCGCATAGGCCCGCGACGAGGGCAGGCGGTCACCCGGGTCGAGCAGGCGGTCGACGATCGATCGGCGCAGGCGTTCATAGACCTGCTGGTGGACGAACCGGCGAGGCGGAGAAACAAGATCGATCATGGCTCAGTCGCTTTACTTGTTTCTGGCCCAGCATGGCAGACCAGCAGTGTGCGAGGAAGCTGCCGTGGGTCCGATACGTCGGCTGATAAGAAGGGATGAGGGCCCGTATGGCTGCTGTTAATCGCCGTGCCTTCCTCGCCGCCGCCGCGGCCGTCGGCGCCACGGCGATCTGGGCCTCGAGGTCAGGCGCGGCGTCGAGGGTAACGTGGCGGGAGGATCGTGCCGCCTATCCGCAGGGCGTCGCGTCAGGCGATCCCGACGAGCACAGCATCATCCTGTGGACTCGGCGGCCGTTCGTAGAGGGGGAGTGGGCCGAGCTCACCGTCGAGGTCGCGCGAGATCCCGGTTTCGCTCGTGTCGTCGCCGCCGTGCGTGTCCCGATCCTTGCCACCGCCGACTGGACGACCCGCGCCCTCGTCGGCGGCCTCGCGCCCGCGACCGAGTACTGGTATCGCTTCACCGACGACACCGGCGCCGGCAGCCGCGTCGGCCGGACGCTGACCGCGCCGCGCCGCGACGATCCGCGCGCCGTCCGCTACGCCTTCGTCTCGTGCCAAAGCGTCAACGAGGGGGCGCAGAACGCCTATCGCCGGATGATCTGGGAGGACGAGCGTGCCGCGCCAGATGCGCGCCTCGGCTTCGTCCTTCACCTCGGCGACTTCATCTACGAGGTCGTCGAGTATCCCGACGAGGTCGCCCACCGCTACGACCGCACGGTGTTCGACATCGGCCGGGTTCCCGACGCGCGCAAGGTGCGCAACTTCCACGTACCGACCAACCTCGCCGGCTACCGCATGGTCTATCGCGCCCACATCGACGACCCCGACATCCAGGATGCCCGCGCGCGCTTCCCTTTCGTGTGCATTGGCGACAACCACGAGTTCTCGTGGCAGGGCTGGCAGAGCTTCATCAAGTACGACGGCAAGGTCGAGCCGGCGCAGGCGCTCCGCGTCGCCGCCAATCAGGCGTTCTGGGAATATCTGCCGTCGCGGGTTAGGAAGGCGTCGGGCCCGGGTCTTGCCGAGTTCGCGCCTCCGGCCGTCGTCACCTCGCCGATCGACACGTTCGACCCTGACGGCTTTCCCACCGAGCCGAACAGCCTCGCGGCGATCGGCAGCATGACGTCGTACCGCGCGCTACGCTACGGGGCGCATGTCGAGCTGATCCTAACCGATCTCCACAGCTACGCGATGGAGGATCCGACCAGCCGCCCCGAGGCCAAGGCGTTCGATCTGCCCGCCTTCCCCGAATTCGTGCCGCACGAGGTCCTCGCCATCCTCGACGGCGGGCGGGACTATAGCGGCGGCCGGCCGCCGGCGACGATCACCGTCGGCGGCACGACCGTGCCCAACTTCCGCCGGGACGAGCCCCAATTCACCGTTCTCGGTCGCGAGCAGAAGGCGTGGCTCGCGGATCGCCTCGCGGCCTCGACCGCAACGTGGAAGATCTGGGGCGCGACCAACGGCACGCTCGATATGCGGGCCGACCCGAAGAACCTGCCGGCGGGGCTGACCGTCCCCTGGCCGGGAGCGGGCTTCGCGACCTTCGGCGGCGGCGACTTCAGCGGCGCTTTGACCGAGCGAGCCGAGGTCTACGACGCGGTGCGCGATGCCGGCATCACCGGCTTCGTCACCGTGTCGGGTGATCGCCACAGCTTCTGGGCCGGCTATGCGGCGAAGGCGCTGCCGCCGCAGCCGTTCGAGCCGGTCGGTGTCACCTTCATCACCGGCTCGCTGTCGGCCCCCGGCATGGCCGAGGCGCACGAGCACGGCCTGAAGGGCCATGCGCTCCGCGCGCTATTCACCGTCGACCGCGCGGACGGGAGCAAGGAGGCGACGGTCAACCTGCTCCTTAGGCACGGCGTCCGGTCGGCGCTCGAATACGCGGCCAGCGGCGACATCGCCGCAGCGCGCGCGCTGACCAACCCCGATGTCGCCCCGCATCTCGAGTTCGTCGACATGGGCGGCCACGGCTATGCCGTCGTCACCGCCGGCGCCGACGCGATCGAGACTGAGTTCGTGTGTATCCCGCGCCCGATCGCGCGCGCAGCAACGCCCGACGGCGGACCGCTTCGCTACCGTGTGGTCCACCGAGCCGAGCGCTGGCGCAAGGGCCAGCGGCCGGTGCTTGCGCAGCGGGTGGTCGAAGGCGACCCGAAGCTGTCGATATGACTGCGGCCCGTCCGACCGCGGCTGATCTCGGCGCACGGCTGTTTGGCCTCGGCGCCATAGCGCTCGGCGTAACAGGGCTGGTTTGGCGGGGCTTTGCGACGCCATGGCAGCCTGTGTCTCCGGGCCTGCCGAGCTATGCACTGCTCGCCTGCGCGGCCGCACTCGTGTCGATCGGCGGCGGTGCCGCGGCACAGGTGCGCCGCGCAGCCCGGCTCGGAGGGCTGCTCCTCGCGGCGTTGTTCGGCATCTTTGCCGTGTTGTGGGCCATCAGGGTCGTCCGTGCCCCGACCGTCACGGCAATGTGGTCGGGGTGCGCCGAGGACGTCGTTCTCGTCACGGGCGCGCTCCTCGCCGCCGGCGTGACGGCCCGCGACCCATGGCGGCTCGTCGTCATCCGCATCGTCGTCGGCGTCTGCCTGATGGCCTTTGCCGCCGCCCACTTCGTCTACAGCCGCGAGACGGCCGGGATGGTCCCGCAGTGGATGCCGCCCGACGCCATGACCTGGGCTTACGCGACGGGCGTAGCACACGCGGTCGCGGGAGTGGCACTGCTGACCGACGTCCTCGCTGCGCCGGCTGCCTGGGCATTGACGGCGATGTTCGCGGGCTTCGAGGCGCTCGTGTGGCTTCCCAAGCTGCTCAGCGCGTCGGCCGATCCGATGAGCTGGCGAGGCAGCGCCATCAACCTGTGCCTGACCGCGTCGGCGCTTCTTCTCGCTGCCGCAATCGGTCGGCAGCGAAATCAGGAGAAGCGACAATGACCGACACCCTGAGGCGTTGGCTCGCTGCGACGGCGGTCGCTGGCACCCTCGACCTCGCCTCCGCCTTCGTCTTTTCGGCGATGGCAGGAGCCGGTTCCGAAAAGGTGCTCGGCTTCGTCGCCAGCGGTCCGTTCGGCGATGCCATGCTGGCAGGCGGGCCCGTCGCCATGGCTGCCGGGGTCGCGGTGCATTTCGGACTGATGGCGATCATCGTGGCGGTCTACGTCGCCATGGCCAGCCGATATCCGCCTCTCTCTCGCCGGCCTTGGCTGGCGGGCGTCGCCTTCGGCCTCGTCGTGTGGCTCGTGATGTACTGGGTCGTTCGACCACTGCGCTGGCCGGCCATGCCGCTACCGCATACCTTCAAAGGCATCGCGCAGCAGCTGTTCTCGCACATCATCCTGGTCGGAATACCGATCGCGTTCATCGTCGGCGCGCGCCGCGGGCGCGGCACCCCCCTCGCCGAGGATGACTAGTTTGTTCGGTAGATCACATCGACTCAATCCTTCGCGTCGTCCTCCATCGTGCAAGGCTCCGATGATAAGCGCCAATCGAACGCTCGCCGCTGCTCTGGTGAAATGTTTGAAGGTATGGCGACTGCGTCGACCTTGGTCCTGGACGTCGACGGCGTGCTTCCTTGTCGCGGCTTTCGGTTGGGGAGCGTCTGCGAGCGCAACAACCCGACCGACGGTGATTCCCCTTGACCTATACCTCGAGCAGCTTCTTTCGTTCAGCGCGGATGTAAACGGTCGCGCCGAGCGTTTCCTCTTCGATACCGGTGGCGGCGAGACCGTGATCTCACCGGAGTTCGCCAAGCGCCTCGGCTGCCAGCCGTGGGGGCGGCTGACAGGCTTCCAGATGCGCGGCGAACGTCTCGACCTCAGCCGCTGCGAGAACGTCAAAATAAGTATGTCGGGGGTCAACCTGACGGCGCCGACGGTCGGCGTCTTCGACATCACCAAGGGTGCCCCAAAAGACGCGCCCGCGCTCGCCGGATCCGCGGCGCTGGACATGTTTGCCCGCAAGGTCGTGACCCTCGATGTCGCGCACCAGTCGCTCGTCATCGAGACGCCGGCGAGCCTAAAGGTGCGGATCAAAGGCGCGACCGAGCTGCCGATGCGTTTCGACCGCGACGTCGGCGGATTGGCCATGACGCCAACTGTCGCTTTGGAGACGCCGCAAGGTCGCGTCTGGCTCGAAATCGACTGCGGCAGCGACGGGGACGTCATCGTCAACAAGCCGCTTGCGACGGCGCTTGGCCTCGATCCCGAGAAGAAGGGTCGGCAGGCCTTGTCGATGAAGTTCGCCGGCGGTTTGGTAGTAGAGACGGCGGCGCATGTAGAAGACCTGATCATCGACGGCAATATCGGCATTCGGGTGTTGAAGCGGTGGGTCATCACCATGGATACCGTGCACCAGCGTCTGTGGGTGGCACCGGCTACGATCTAGCTTGCCGAGCAGGATGCCAGTCATGAACTCGATGCCGCGAAGCCCGGACGCTTGGCCGGAAGCCCTAGCCCGGCTTCTCGCCTATTATGAAGCTGAGCATCGCCAGGCCGACAATCGTGTTATTCACCATGTTGCCCATAGTCTCGCTGCCGTCGGCGCCGTCGTCGCGATCCGGCGGCCTGCCGCGGGTATCGCCTGCATCGTCGCCGCGCTGCCAGTCTCGTGGCTGGGGCATCTGGTGTTCGAACGCAACACGCCCGCCTTCTTCG
The DNA here is from genome assembly GCA_964246245.1 of uncultured Sphingomonadaceae bacterium. Lineage (GTDB taxonomy): Bacteria > Pseudomonadota > Alphaproteobacteria > Sphingomonadales > Sphingomonadaceae > Polymorphobacter_B. The sequence continues at coordinate 19,774 of CAXTQJ010000007.1, read as the reverse complement.
ACACGTCGGGAGGCGGCGGTATCGGCGGTGGCGGGGTCGCCAAGAAGGGCGCGGTCGCCATTGGCGGCGTGATCTGGTCGGCGGCATGCGCCCTCAGGGTGTTCGGCCTCGGGCCGCTTTCGGCACGGGGCCCTGCCGCGCGGCGCAGGGATGCTGTCGGCGGTGGCGTCGCGCACGCGGACATCCGCGGCGTCGCTCAGCCATCTCGGCGCAGCGAAGTTACGACCGTTTCCGACGCGGGAATCAGGTGACATGATCAATCGGCGTCGACGACTGAGGGTGACCGTAGCGGCCTGCCTGGCAATCGCTGGCGGCACCGCCGCAGCACAGAAGTTCTCGCGCTCTGACTGGCGGACGATGCCGACCGAGGCCTACCCGAAGAAGCGCGACGACATCGTCTTCGTCGATGCCAACATCGGGTTCTACGGAACGGGCGCGGGACAGCTGTTCAAGACGACCGACGGCGGGCGAAGCTGGCAGCTCGCCTGGTCGCACCATGGCACGTTCATCCGAGCTCTCGGCTTCGTCGATGCACGGCACGGCTTCTTCGGCAATCTTGGCGCAGGCCTGGCCCAGATTACAGACCGCGTGCCGTTGTACGAGACGGTCGACGGCGGAGCGACCTGGGCGCCCGCCGCCATCGGCACCAGTGCGGTTCCGGGCATCTGCTCGATCGACATCCTCTCGGCGCGGTCGATTCATGAAGGGGACGCGACCACCCGGAATTATATCCACGCCGCCGGCCGCGCCAATGGCCCGGCGAAGTTGCTGCGGTCCGAGGACGGCGGTGCGTCCTGGACGCTGATCGATCTATCCGATCGCGCCGGAATGATCCTCGACGTCAAGTTTCTCGACCCCGATACCGGCTTCGTCTTTGCCGCGACCAACGCGGACCTCGCGCAGTCGAACGCGCTGATCCTAAAGACCGTCGACGGCGGACGGACTTGGCGCGAGGTGTATCGCTCGGCGCGGACCAATGAGATCATCTGGAAGGCTTCGTTTGCCACGATGCGGATCGGTTATGCGACCATTCAGAACGACGACCCCGCCAACCAACAGCAGCGGATTGTTAAGACGATCGACGGGGGTGAGCACTGGCTCGAGCTGCCTCTGGTTCACGACCAACATGCCGAGGAACTCGGCATCGGCTTTGTCACCGCAAGTCACGGCTGGGTGGGAACGGCGGCGGGAGGCTTCGAGACGCTGGACGGCGGACGCAGCTGGCGACCGTCAGCCCTTGCCAAGAGCGCCAACAAAATTCGCGTTAAGACAGCGGACGGTAGCCCAATGATCTACTCAATCGGAAGTGAGGTTCAGGTCTACGATTGACGAAAGGCAGGTCATAAATTCCTGTTACTTTCGTCTGATTGACACAGAGGAACGACTCACAAGTCGATACTTGACGGGTCCTAGCCGCTTGCCGGAAGCAGGCGTCGGTTAACTACCGCGAATTCAGCGATGTGCGGCCGCAGGCATGAGAAAGCGGCCACCCTGTCCAAGCGCGCGGCGTTTATGTAATCCTAGCGCTTACGCAAATGCGTCTTAACAGTTTTCCGCTACGCCAAGCCTTCACGAGCTTGGGAGGTGGACCGTGGGTCACTCATCGCTCGACCCGGCGTTTCAGGAGCTTCGCCCGTGGAACGATGGGCGGCTAATGGGCGCCAAACGCGCGCTCAAGCCGCAGCAGGTATGGGCCATCCGCTTCTGGCTCGACCAGCACCGGCGGCTGCGTGACCGCGCGCTGTTCGATCTCGCGATCGACAGCAAGCTTCGCGGCTGCGACGTCGTGAAGATGCGGATCGGCGATGTCGGCGTCGACGTCGAGGATGCGCTTGCGCTGTCAGAGAAAACCGAAATTTGATTGTTGAGCGCGCGCTGGACCCCAAAGCCGGACACTTCCACCGTAATTCTCGCATCCCTTAACCTGCCTTTCGTTCATGTCTGCACTGCGGCATGGAGGGGCCGATTGCCCACATGATCGGAAAACAGTCGGCGATCTGCGCCGCATGTTGGCGCCGGCCGAGCACATAACCTTTCGGTCATCCGCCATTTGGCTGAACCATTCGGTGGATCACGGCGCATGGACGCCGCTGTAGTAGCCAAATTCTGGATAGCGATGATTTGCCGGAGGCTCGACATGTCGCGTAAGATTTTATTTTTGGGCGCAGTGGCGATCGTCGCTGCGGTGCCCGCTGGCGCGGCGGACTACGTCACGACGGTCGAGGCGAGCAACCCGCTCGCCTATTTCCGTCTGACAGCGCCTGGCACACCGAGCGGCGTCAACGGCTACACTACGACCTATACGGCAACGACAGGCACCACTGCCCCGGGCGGCGGTGCGCCAATCGCGGCCGATCCGACGAATACTGCAGCGACCTTCGCGGGCAACAACGCAGCGCCGTCGGAGGTGCATACCGGCCTTTCTGGCGGCATCCCAGGGACCGGCTCGATCAACGCGTGGATCAACCTCGCCCAGTTGCCGAGCGCCGCCGGCCACATCTTCACCGTCGCCGGCGAATCGCAGCCAGGAGACGACTTCGATTTCCAGATACAGACGTACAACTGGGACTACGCCTACACCGGCGGCGGCGAGAACACGTCCTACGCGCTGCCAACAACCGGCCTTGTCGGCAACTGGCACATGATCACCGCGACGTATCAGGGCGGCGGAAGCGGCTTCCGCGATCTTTATTTCGACGGCATCCAAGTCGCGACCTTCAGCGGCGGTGTCAACGGCGCGACGAAAACGAGTCAGTTCAATATCGGCTACAGCGATGTTTTCACCGGTCGCGACTTCAGCGGCGCGATCGACGAGGTGGCGGTTTGGAACTACGGACTAACAGCGGCGCAGGTCGGCGACATCTACGCCTCGGCCGCCAACCCGGCGGCGCCGCCAGCCGGCACCGTCCCCGAGCCCGCGTCGTGGGCGCTCATGCTCGCTGGCTTCGGTGCAGTCGGCGGCGTCATGCGCCGCCGTGCGGTGGCGGCCAGGGTGAACGCATGAAACGCGCGTACGCCGATCGATGATTTCGGCAAGGCCTGCGAGGCATAACTAGCGCGCGGCCCATTTCTTGACCTTTGGACGGCCCGCGTCGAAAGTCGCGACATGGCTCAGTTTCGGCCAGGATCATCACGCCGTCCGGGAGATGCCCCTGACCCGGCCACCGCCGTAGTGCACAGACTGCGGCCGATGGTGACGGCCGGTGTTTTGTCATTGGGATTGTTCTCGCTCGCCGCCGGCATCAGTTTTGCTGCGGTTCAGCGCCCGCTTCCGGCGGCTACCGTGGCACTGTTTATCTACATCAGCTTGTTCGCCGCGGCGTGGGCTGCTGTCATCGCGATCCTCGTCGTGCGCCGGCCGGCTCATGTCGAGATGGTTCGCGTGTGGAGCCGGGTGGCCATCGGTATCATCCTGGCCAGCCACCTTGCCTGTCTCGGCGTGATTTGGGGATTGATGCCGTGGGAATCGCCGACGGCGCAACTCGTCATGGCCGTACTGCTCATCAGCTACGTGCCGGCACAACTCATCTGTAGCCCGGAGAACGGTTGGGCCAACCGCGTTGGGATCATCGCCGTGCTCGGATCGCTTGCCGTCTTCTTTGCGGTGCGCCCTGGCGAGATGGTCGAGCTGGTGGCGCTCTATATCGCCGCCTTTGGCATCATGATGTTTATTGTCGGCGACCGCATCCGCGGCACCGTCCATGCGGCGGTCGCCGCGCGACTCAGCAGTGACGAAACTGCCGTCAAGCTCGATCGGATGCTCGCCGAGACCGCCGCCCAGCGCGACGCTAAGACCCAGTTCATCGCTGCCGCCTCGCACGATCTCGGGCAACCGCTCGCCGCCGCGGCGCTGTTCGCCGACCTGAGCCAACAGGCCAGTGACGACCTAGGCAGGGCCAAGGCCATAGACGGTCTGCGGCGCGCGGTGGCGTCGGCCGAGCAATTGTTGTCGCACATGCTCAACCATCTCCGTCTTGAGGCCGACGCCGTCGAGGCTCACCCGGCGCCCGTCGCCTTGCGAGCTTTACTCGTTCGGATCGCGGCGCAGTACGAGCCAGCGGCGCGGCGGGCGGACATCGCGCTGTCGGTCGTTGGCGCAAACGCCGAACCCTTGCTCGATCAGGCGCTGACCGAGCGAGCCATCGGCAACCTCGTCGCCAACGCCATCGAGCACAGCCGTGGTCGGCGGATTTTGCTTGGCGCGCGGACTGCGGGCAATCGCATCCGGCTGTGGGTTATCGACGATGGTGCCGGTATCTCGCCGATCGACGCACGCCACATTTTCGACGACTACTATCAGGGTGCACGAGATAGCGGCACGGCGAGGATCGGCTTCGGTCTCGGTCTGTCGTCGGTGCGGCGTATAGCAACGCTGATGGGCGGTACGGCGGCGCTCGACAACCGATGGCCCCGCGGCGCTGCCTTCTATTTGGAGTTCCCCAATACAGCCCCGGCCGCACGGCGGATGCTGGCGGCATGAGATCGTGTCTGATCGCCGACGATCACGTGCTGATGCGCGAGGCGCTCGCTGCGACCGTCCGGGTGAATTGGCCCGACGCCATCGTCACCGAAGTCGGCGACTTCATCAGCGCGTGGAAGGCGGCGGCGGACGCTCCCCATGTCGCCATCGTCGACCTCATGATGCCGGGGGCCCTCCCTGTTGCCGGCATTCGCGGCCTACGCGAAGCGTCGCCGGACACCGAAATTCTCGTTGTGACCGGGACCGACGACGACCGTTTGTTCCGTGAGTTGCTCGATCTCGGAGTTGCCGGCATTGCCCCCAAGACGTCGAGCGGGGGCGTAATAGGTGCGGCGGTTCGTCTTGTGCTGTCGGGTGAGCGCTATCTCCCGGCGAGGTTGGCTTCGCTCATCACAACGCCGGAATCCGGGCCGCCTCGCCGGCGCGATGCAGGTCAAATATCGCCATTCACCGATCGGCAGCTCGCTGTGTTGCGGCTCGTTGCCACGGGATTATCGAACAAGGAGATCGCCCAACAACTTGGTCTTTCGCCGGCAACGGTCAAGACACACCTGGCCCACGCTCAGGCAGCGCTCGGCGCGAAAAACCGTACCGACGCAGCGATGCGCGCGCGGGCGAGTAAGATGCTGCTCTAGGTTGGAAAACTCCATCCTGACTCTGAGTTCCTATTGCGGCCACGTCGGACATCCTGCGGCAGGTGCCAACGCCGCTCCTCACCCGTCGACCCCACAATCGGTCACCCACAACGCGATCTTGCTGACCCACAACCGGACACTCGCGCCGGAGTCGCCGCACTCCAATCCTGGACGATCATTCATCTACCGATATGGCTTTGCCTGGATCGCGCCGCGGCACGCTGACTAGGCGCTATCGCGTGAGACGGATCCCTGCGATGGCCGTGCGCGGCTTGCCATAGAGCGGCGCAGTGAAACCGTCGTTGGTGCCGATGTAGCGGCGGTCGAACAGGTTCTCGATCTGCACAAAAGCCTCCACACCCGCACCCACCAACAGGCTGGCACCGAGATCGGCGATGACGTGCGCGTCGGTACGGTAGATCGCGTCAGGGTCACCATTCGTCCTCGAGACGTAGCGTAGGCGCGGCGACAGCTTCAGCCCACATGGTCCAGTCCAGTCGAGCCCGGCGCTGATCCGGTGCCTTGGGATACCCGTCTGTTGCACCCTGACGCTCGCCGGATCCTCGGGGTTCCGGGTAACGACGGAGTCGGCGAAGGTATAGGCTGCGGTGCCCGCGAGCGTGGTCGACAGTCGCCACGTCAGCTCGGCCTCGATGCCACGGCTGCGCGCCGTGCCGGCGTTGATCAGGCGCGCGCCGATATCAAACCCAGCCGGCAGGGTAGCCGGATTGAGGTAGCGGTAGGTTAGGAAGTCGCGGATCGTGCTCGTGTAAGCGGTCGCCTGGATACGAAGCGGCCCGCGGACATAGTCGACCCCGAACTCGCCGCCCTCGAGCGTCTCCGGCTGGAGCGCCGCGTTGGCGTAGAGGATGTAGCCGGGCACCGAGGCCGAGCGGTACAGGTTGTCGAGCGTCGGGGCGCGGAACGCCTGGTAGTAGGCACCGCGCAACGCGAAGCCGGCGGGCAGCTGGTAACGGACGGACAGTCGTGGATCGACGTCGCTGTCGTGGCGGCTCGGCACGCGACCGAAGCCGCCGGGCGAGGTGTCGAGGCCATCGGAATTGAGGAAGTCCTGATAGCGCAGGCTGGCGAGCAGTTGCAGCCGTTCGACCGGGCGAAGGTCGACCTGCATATATCCGCCGAGGAAGCGTTGCTTGCCCGAGCCGACGTCGGTGCGGAGTGCGGCGCTCGTCTGATCGTAGATCGCGGCACGGTCGCTGCCGCTTACCTCGTGATAGTCCGCCCCTGCCGAGAGCGACCGCAAAGCGCCGTCGAACCTTCTCGTCCAGACCATCGACGCGCCCCAATCGTCGGCGCGGGTCAGATGCCGGTTCTGGACGAACTCGACTTCGTTGGGATCGGTCCCCTCGGGGGCGCCGGTGTTGTTGGTCACGAAGCGTTCGTTTACGTGGAAGCCAATCAGCTCGAGCGTACTACGATAGCCGGGCTGCCAGCTAAGCGTCCCCGTTGCGCGCCAGTTGCGCTGCGTGTTGGTCTGCAGCCGGGTCAGGTAGTTCTGGTCATTGTCATAATAGCCGACGCGCCCGCGCAGCGATAGGTCTGGGGCGAGGTCGACGTGGCCGGAGACTGCCGCCGTGCGCGCGGTGAACGAGGTCGGCACGTCGATCGACCCGCGATACCCCTCCACCTGCTCGAGGTAGCCATCGCTGTGGCTGACGCCGCCATCGAGACCAAGGCCGTAGCCGTCGCCAGCCAACGTCGCCGTCCCGTCTAGCCGGTAGCTGCCGCGGCTGCCGCCCGCCGCCTCCGCATCAAGGCCACTGCGGTCGGCCGGTCGAGTAAGAATATTGATGACACCGCCCATGGCGTAGTTGCCCCACAGCGTCGCGCCGCCGCCGCGGACCACCTCGATGCGGTCGATGGTGCCGACCGGCACTTCGCTCCACTGGACATAGCCGAAAAAGCTGTCGTTGAGCGGCACGCCATCAAGCAGCACAAGCGAGCGGATGCCGGACAGGCCGCGCAGCGACACGATCGTGTCGGTCGGGTGCTGCTCGTTGCTGCTGGCGATCGGCAGGTCGACCGACGGCAGACGGCGCAGGATGTCGTCGATCGTGCGGGCCGGTGTGGCGGCGATCTCCCGCGCGGTGACGACGCTGACGCTCGCAGGCACGTCGGACAGGGGCACGTCGGAGCGGGTGGCGGTGACGACGATGTCGGTCTGCCCAGAAGCATTGGCGAGAGCGAGGCACGGCGCGGCAAACAACAGGCAGGGGAGCGCGGCCCCCGCCAGTAGCGGTAGTCGATACATGGCTATACCTTCGACCGGTCACGCGCGAACGCGCGTGGACCTGAAGCGTCGGGCGTCCCGCGGGGTCGGGTCGCCGGTGGAGCGGTCAGAGGTAGGCGGGGGGACCGCGCAGCGGCGGACGGTCATAGGCTCGCTGGAAAACCGTCGGCAACGCCGTCGGCAGGAGGCCGGCTGCCATGACGAAGGCGACGAGCGCTACTATCAGTATGGGATCGGTGCCGCCGAGCGCTGGCGCAGCCAGCCCAGCAAAGGCGCACGGCGTCTCGGCCTTGCCATGACCGTTCTTATCGTGATCGGGCATCGCGCTTGACATGCCCGGCATCGCCATCGCCATCGTCTTGTCGGTAATGCCGGAGCAGATCGTTACAGAAAACCGGCCGTGATCGGTTCCGATCATGTAGCCGGTCGGCACGATCACGCGAATGAGAAGCGCAGCCGCGCAGATCAGCGCCGCGAGGTAGCGTTCCGCAAGAAGGCGCCGGATCGGAAACACCGGTGCCGGATAGCTTAAGGTCCCTACCCTGTCATCTGCTCGCCCCAGCACGATGGAGCGACATAGTCTCGCGTGCGAACCCCAGAAGAAGTCGTTCGCGGCACCTTTGCGGCTTTCTGAGAGCGGACGCCCATTCATCTCCTGCTTCGGCGTGTTGCGTCGGAACTGCGTGCGACGTGGCAGGCTGCACCTGCCGCCCTTAGGTCGCGGTAGCGGTACGCGCTTGGCTCGAATCCAAGCGGACGCAGACGATGGCTGTCGTCCTGCATGGCCTTGCTCACATCGAGGGAAGCAGTAGGCGAAGGAAATGGCCGCAACCAACCAAGGATCCGAGCGAAAGACGGATCGGCTCGAAGCGTTCAGCGACGCGGTGCTGGCCATCGCGATCACCCTTCCCGTCGCCGAACTGAAGGCTCCCGAGACGAAGCTGGGCGGCGACCTGGGAGCAGACTTTGGCGGCTTGGGCTCCCATTATGCCGCCTACGGGCTGAGCTGGGCTGTCATCGGACTGTATTGGGGATATTCCCACTTCAGCGGGAAGATCACCAAGAAGACCGATCACGGCTTCAACCTGCTGACGCTGCTCTTCCTCGCGGCAGTCAGTCTCACACCTTTCCCGACGCGCCCGTTCGTGGAGCACTTCGACGATCCGGCTAACAGCCGCGTGGCAGCGCTCGTCTACAGCGGCGCGTTGACCGCTCCCACGATCCTCTGGTTCGCCAGATGGTGCTATGCGATCTGGCGCGGTCTGCTCGATCCGAGGCTGGCAGGTGAATACGTGCGAAGCGTCACGTTGAGATACGCGGGAACGACGATCGCCTGTATCCTCGGACTGGCTCTCACGGCGATCGGTCCATGGAAGATCGGGATGGGCATCATTGCACTCGCGACATTCAGCTATCTGCTGCCGCCGATGACGCCTCGGTACGAGAAGGGCGAAGAGCCGGACGATGAACTGAGCGAAGCCGACGAGCAGGGCTGACGCGCGATCCGGTCCAGCGGCCAAGCCGGGGTATCACGGCCGCGGGGGACTACCGGAACGCGGCATCAGCCGGAGATAAGCCCCCGCTGCCCGCCGATCAGTGAGCCGACACCCCAGCCGTGGCGATGACGGCATCTGTCGCGGCTTTCCCCTTTTGCATCAGCACATCCAGGCGGTCGATCTGTGCAGGCTTGGCGAGCAGCGCGTTGGAACGCTCCATCAGCAGCGCCGCGCCCTTGCCGGTCAGATGCGCCTCGCGGGCCGCCTCGTTCGGGAACGCCTCGAAGATCTCGAACGTGGTGCCGGTTCGACGCAGGCCGAACCACGGACGCGTCGCCGGTTCGCGCTCCACCTCGGCCAAGATGCCTTGGAGCAACACCGCGACCTCATCCGCCTTGCCCGGACGCGCCTCCAGGGTGATGTGCAGCGCCTTGGCCTTCGTATCGCCGGCCTTGCCTCCGATCCTGGCAGGCAGGTGTGGCAGGAACCTGCGCGCGGCGAACAGCGTCAGGCCAGCGCCGACCAGCGCGGCGGCGGTCGGCAGCGGGTTGAGCGCAGCCTTCGTATAAAGGCTCGTCTGCATGACGTGGCCTTCGTAGTTGCCGCGCTCCTCAAGCCGCTCGGTCGCCGTGTCGAGACCGTTCCGCTCCATCGGCCGACGCGGCGGACGGCCGCTGGGCGTGCCGGGGATCACCATCTTCTCCATCGGCCGGTCGATGCCACCAGGGGCAAGATGCGCCATCGTCGCCATGCCCTTGGCGCCGCCACCGGCGTAAATGTCGCGCACCGGCTTTACGGCCGCCGCCAAGATCGCCTCCGCCACCACGGACGGCGCGTAGACGGGCGGCACATGGTGCGGCTCGGACGCCAGGTGGTTCTTGGCGTTGACGGGAAACGGCGTGTCGATCTGGCCGGGCTTGACCAGCGTCACGGAGATCGGCGCTTCGTCCCACTCCAGCTCCATCCGCAGCGCTTCGGTGAACCCCTTCACCGCATGCTTGGTCGCGCAGTAGCTTCCCTGGAGCGGGATGCCGCGCTCCGACACCTCGCTGCCGACGTTGATGATCGCGCCTCCGCCATAGCGACGCAGATGCCTGACCGCCTCGAGCGATCCGTAGACCTGGCTCCAGTAGTTGGTCTCCATCTGCTTGCGCATGTCGTCGATCGGCGTCTCCTCGAGGCGCCCGTAGAGGCCGATGCCAGCATTGTTGACCCAGGTGTCGAACCGGCCGAACGCGGCCTCGGCCGCTTCGGCGATGCGTCGCACGTCGCCTTCCCGGCCGACATCGGCGACGACGTGGATGGCCTGCTCGCCACCCGCGCGGATCTCTTCGACCAACTGCTTCAGCGCGTCCTCGCTACGCGCGGCGAGGACGAGCTTGGCACCCCGGCTTGCCGCCATGCGCGCTGTCGCCAGCCCGATCCCCGACGACGCGCCGGTGATCACCACGACTTGCTCGGCAAGCGGCTTGAGCTTCACGTTCATGGAATTTCCTTGATGTCCGAAGGATGGATGAGGGCGGCGTCCAAAGGCCGCGCAGCCCGCAGGCCCGTCAGTCGAGTAGCTTGTCGATCGTGATCGGCAGCGACCGCACGCGCTTGCCGGTGGCGTGGAAGATTGCGTTGGCGATCGCGGCGGCGGTGCCAACGATGCCGATCTCGCCCAGCCCCTTGACGCCGAGCGGGGTCACCTCAAGGTCCGGCTCGTCAACGAAGATCACCTCGATGTCCTCGACGTCGGCATGCGCGGGGATGTGATATTCGGCGTAATTGTGGTTCATCCAGCGGCCGAGCCGATGGTCGGCGAACGTCTCCTCGTGCAGCGCCATGCCGATGCCCATCACCACGCCGCCGAGGATCTGGCTGCGCGCGGTCTTGGGACTGATGATCCGCCCCGCGGCCACCGCATTAACGACGCGAGTGACGCGCACCACGCCGAGCTCCTCGTCCACCTTCACCTCGGCGAAGATGGCGCTGTGCGTGTTCTTCGACTTGTGCAGCCCGCGCCACATGTCGCCCATGCCCATCGCGGCGGTTTCCTCCGCCTCGATCGAGGTCAGGTCGGCGGCGCGCATCGCCTCGCCGAACGGCACCCGCACGGTCGGCGCATCCTTCAGCACGATGCAGCCGTCCTCGAACAAGACGTTGTCGATCTTGGCGTCGCCCAACGGTTTGCCGTCGATCTTTGCGGCCGCCTTGACCAGCTTTTCGCCCACCGCATGGCAGGCGCGCTCGATCGCGGCACCCGCCGAGGCGGCCTGCCACGAGCCTCCCTCGACCGGCGAGGTCGGCAGGTCGGAGTCGCCTAGCTTCGCGGTGATCCGCTCCGCCGGCAGGCCCAGCGTGTCCGCCGCTACGAGCGTCATGACGGTATAGGTGCCGGTGCCGATATCCGACGCGGCCGTCGCCACCTCGAGCTGGCCGTTAACGCTGAGCTTGGCGCTGGCCGACGTCTTGGCGAACTGTGCGTCCCACATGCCGGTGGCGCAACCCCAGCCGACCAGCTCGGTGCCGTCGCGCATCGAGCGCGGCTCCGGCGAGCGCCGTGCCCAGCCGAAGGCTGCGGCGCCCTCGTCGAACGCCTCCCGCAGTGCTTTGCTGGTGTAGGGCGTGCCGTTCATCGCGTCGACGGCGGAGTAGTTGATGCGGCGGAACTCGAGCGGATCGACCTCGGCCGCATAGGCCATCTCGTCGATCGCGATCTCGAACAGGGTCATCCCCGTCGCCGCACCTGGCGCCCGCATGTCGGCCGAGGTCGCGGTGTCGACCTGCGCCACGGTGTAGTCCGCATCGGCGTTGGGGCAGTCGTAGTTCATCAGTCCCCAGGTGACGACATTCTCCATATTGTCCTCGTAGCGCGAGGTGGAGGTGGTCGCTTCGTTATGGACCGCGACGAGCTTGCCCGTGGTCTCGGCGCCGAGTGCGGTGCTCTGGATCGCCTGCGGGCGATAGGCGTGGCTGAACATCTGCTGGCGCGTCATCGTCACCCGCACCGAGCGCTCCAGCATCTTGGCCGCCAGCACGGCAAGGAACACCTGGTGCTGCGGCCTCAGCCCCGAGCCGAAGCCGCCGCCGACATAGGGGTTGAGCACCCGCACCTTCTTCTTCGAAAATCCAAAGATGCTGGCGAGGTACGCCTGCACGTTCTGCGACCCTTGCGTCTTGTCCCATACCGTGATCGCGCCGTCGCCGTGCCACTCGACCGTAGAGCCGAACATCTCCATCGGGTTGTGGTGTTCGGGCGCAAGCTTGTAGTCGCCTGCCACCTTGAGCGGGGCGTCGGCATAGGCGGTCGCCCAGTCACCGCGTGGCTTCGGTGGCGTGTAGTTGCTGCGCTTCTTCGCCGGGAGATACTTGTCGCCGAGCGCCACCTCGAAGTTCGTGTTGTGCTTCTCGGGCGCGTAATCGACCTCGATCAGGCTGGCGGCGTAACGCGCGGCCTCGAACGTCTCGGCGATCACCAGGGCGATCGGCTGCTGGTTGAACCAGATGACATCGTCGTAGAGCGGGCGAAACGGCGAGCCGGGGATCTTCAGCTCGTCTTTGTAGCTATGGTCCGTCCACGCCACATGGGGGCGGTTGAGGTGGGTAATGACCTCAACGACGCCAGGCACAGCGCGCGCCGCGGCATCATTTATGCCGACGATTCGTCCCTTGGCGATCGTGCCGTCGACGATGAAGCCGTAGAGCATGTCCGCGACCGGATGCTCGGCGGCGTAGCGCGCGGTGCCGGTGACCTTCTCGACCCCGTCGACGCGGTTGATCGCGCTGCCGATACCGATCCTTGCTGCGCTTGCCATGTCTCTCATGTCCTTATGCGACGCGCTTGTCGGTCTGCGATTGCGGTGTGGCGTCGGCGGCCTGCTTGAGCGCGCGGACGATCGCCTTGCGGGCGAGCGGGATCTTGAAGTCATTCTCGCCCTGACCGACCGCGCCGGCGAGCAGGGCATCGGCGAACGCGCCGAACAGCTGCGGCGAAGGCGACCGACCCCGAAGCTGCGCCTCGACCTCGGGCTTGCGCCACGGCTTGTGGGCGACCCCGCCGAGCGCCACGCGCGCCTCGGCGATCGTACCGCCCTCCAGCCGCATCGCCACCGCGACCGAGACCAGCGCGAAGGCATAGGACAGCCGGTCGCGCAGCTTGAGGTAGGAATAGTTGCGGGCGAAGTCCTCGGCCGGAAGGTCGATCCCCGTCACCAGCTCGCCGGGCCGCAGGCTGTTGTCGCGCCACGGCGCGTCGCCAGGCAGGCGGTGATAGTCGGCGAACCCGATCTCGCGATCACCTTCCGGCCCGGTCACGCGCACCGCCGCGTCGAGCACGGCAAGCGCCACGCACATGTCGGACGGGTGGGTCGCGATGCACTGGTCGCTCCCGCCGAGGATCGCGTGGATGCGATTGACCCCGCCGATCGCGCCGCAGCCGGAACCCGGAGCGCGCTTGTTGCACGGCGTCGCGACGTCGTAGAAATAATAGCAGCGGGTGCGCTGGTTGAGGTTGCCGCCGTTCGTCGCGGCGTTCCTGAGCTGGGGGCTGGCGCCGGCGAGGATCGCCGAGGAAAGCAGCGGATAACGCCGCTCGACCCGCTCGTCCCAGGCGGTATCCGCGTTCGGCACGAGCGCGCCCAGCCGCAGGCCGCCGCTGTCCAGCTCCTCGATCCGATCGATCGGAAGGCGGTTGATGTCGACCACCGTCACCGGTCGCTCGACATTCTCTTTCATCAGGTCGATCAGGTTGGTGCCGCCAGCAAGGTAGCGGACCCGCTCGCCCGCGCCGACCTGGACCGCCTCGGCGACGCTGCCCGCGCGAAGATAGTCGAACGGGTTCATTACGCCGCCTCCCGCCGCTCGCCGCTCTTCTGCTCGGCAAGCACCTCGCAGACCGCATCGACGATGTTGGTGTAGGCGCCGCAGCGGCAGAGATTACCGCTCATCAGCTCGCGCACCTCCTCGCGGGAGTGCGCGCGCCCCTCGTTGATGAGGCCCTGCGCGGAGCAGATCTGGCCCGGGGTGCAATAGCCGCACTGGAAGGCGTCATGCTCGACGAACGCGGTCTGGAGCGGGTGGAGCTCGCCGGGCCGGCCCAGTCCCTCGATCGTCGTGATCTCGGTGCCGTCGAGCGTCACCGCCAGTTTGAGACAGGAGTTGATCCGTCGCCCATCGATCAGCACGGTGCAGGCGCCGCACTGGCCGTGATCGCAACCCTTCTTGGTGCCGATCAGGTCCTCGCCCTCGCGCAACAGGTCGAGCAATGAGGTCCACGGCTCGATCTCGCGCGTGCGGGTCGTGCCGTTGATCGTGAGCGTCGTCGACACCGTGCCGATCGGTTGCGCATGCGCTTGGAGTGCGGTCGCCATCGGTGCTCCTCTCAGGCCGGAATCTGCGCAAGGTGGGCGGTATTCTCCTCCGCCACGCCGTTCTCGCGGTGACGGAAGGCGGACAGGGCGCGATACACCTGCAACCGTGCGCGCATCACCGAACCGAGCGGCCGATGCGCAGCAAGGCTGTGCGCGGGGCGGAAGGTCATCCGCTCATCGAAATAGTCGACACGCGCCGGACCGTAAGCGTGCTGCGCGGGGATGCGGATCGTCGCGACCGTACGGTACTGACTGTCCTGCGACGGCCACTCGATCGAGGCGTCCTCGATCGGCTGCGTTTCGGCGTTAGCCCAGAGCTGCGCGCGCAACTCGAACACCGCTTCGTGCGCGCGGAAATAGTCGATCGAGGCGTGGCGGAAGCCGTCCTCGTCCTGATGGGGGTCGAGCTGCCACTCGCGAAGCGCGTCCTGCGCCTGCGAGGCTGGGAAAGCGCCGAGCTTGGCGACATAGTCGCCATAGCGGATCGGGGCCTGGCTGAAATAGTCGTCGCCGATCGGGTGGCTAAACGGATGCCCGAAGAAATCCGCCTTGGCATAAGCGGTGTTGAACATGCTCAACACCTTGTTGAAGTTGCGCGCGATTGAGGAGACCGCGCTTTTCACCCCCTCGGGCATCGGCGTCGCCGCGCCGATCTTCTTAGCATCGCTCAGGAACCCGCTTGCCGTGCCCGACGGGAAGGTCCGGCCGGTGGCGAGCACGAAGTCCTGCGTCTCGGCGTCGTGGCCCGGCAGCTTCTCGCCCTCGACTCCAAACACCTTGATCGCCATGCCGCGATGCGTGGACACGCGATCGCCGAGCGTCTCGCCCGGGCCCTGGGCGAAGCGGATCGCAACGTCGTAGGTGCCGGGCTTCGCGAACAGGCCCTGCGCCAGCTCCGGCGGCAGATCGCCCGGGACGGTCAGCGTGCCAAGTACGCAGGCCGAGCTCTTGGCATGGCTCGCGCGGACCGCATGCTCCTCGCGCTTCTCCACGACCTCGCTCTGTTGGGTCATGCCTTGGATGATGCCGTCGATTGTCTTCTGCTCGTCCTGCTCAGGGGTCTCAATGTCGGGGGCGTAGCGCAGGTAGGTCATGTCAGCCTTTCCGGGCTTAGAAGGTCGATCTCGCGATGTCGGCGGGGTTGCCGTGGCGGTTAGGAAACTCGGCAGATCACCATAGGTTCACTCGCGATCGCAATGATTTACATAGATCAACTGGAGCGCTATTTAGCGAACTGATCGTCGCGCCAGGACCGCCTTGGCTCGTTCGACATTCCCAGTGGGACGACACCCACAACCGAGTTAGTGAGAGCCGGCGGACGTAATTTTTGACTGCTCAGATGACATCTAGGAGAAACGAATTGCTGTTTCATACCATGGTTGGATCAAACGATATCGAGCGATCCAAGCGGTTCTACAACGCTGTGCTCGGCGCCCTTGGAGCTGGCGAAGCGACGCTGAACATCGCCGGCAGTGGTCACACCCGCCTCTTTTACCGTAATGAAGGAGGAACGAACTTCATCGTTACTGAGCCGATCAACGATGAACCAGCGACCGTAGCCAACGGCAGCACCGTAGCTTTCTCATGCAACTCGCCCGAACAGGTCGAGCTCTTCCACGCTACGGCAATCGCAAGCGGCGGCACCTCGATCGAGGATCGACCCGGTCCGCGTGAGTCGGCGATGGGAACCATCACCTTGGCCTATGTTCGCGACCCGGACGGCAATAAGCTGTGTGGGATCCACATTCCCACTTAGAGCACCACTACAGGACGCTGTGTGCTCGAACCGCTGACGTTCAAAGAGCGAGCGGGTCGTTGAACACCGTTCCGCTAGACCCGCTTGTGGACGCTCCAACCTGCCAGATGGCGGTTCGAAACTGGACGTTCGTTCGAACGATGCGTCCGGGCTCTGCGCCCATTCCGCGTTTGAGAACGTTGAGGTGGTTCAGTCGCTTTTCCGATCCTGGCGGAGCTCCTGCTCCCACGGAGAAGAAATATGCGCGCACTATGCTGGCACGGTAAGGGCGACGTCCGCGTCGACACCGTCGCGGACCCAGAGATCAAGCACTCGCGCGATGCGATCATCAAGGTAACTGCCTGCGCGATCTGCGGATCAGACCTCCACCTGCTCGACGGCTATCAGCCGACGATGGAGGCGGGTGACATCCTCGGCCACGAGAACATGGGCGAGGTCGTGGCTCTCGGGTCCGAGGTCACCAACCTCAAGGTCGGCGACCGCGTGGTGGTGCCGTTCACAATCAGCTGCGGCGACTGCTGGTTCTGCAAGAAGGGCCTGTTCGCGGCCTGCGACCGCACCAACCCAAACGCCGAGATGGCGGCGAAGGCGATGGGCCATTCGCCCGCCGGGCTTTTCGGCTTCAGCCACATGCTGGGCGGCTATTGCGGGGGGCAGGCCGAGTACCTCCGCGTGCCGATGGCGGATATCGGCCCGATCAAGATCCCCGACAGCGTCACCGACGATCAGGCGTTGTTCCTGTCCGACATCTTCCCGACCGGCTACATGGCCGCCGAGAACGCGCAGATCGAGCATGGCGACACCGTCGCGATCTGGGGCTGCGGCCCCGTCGGCCAGTTCGCGATCCGCTCCGCGCTGATGATGGGCGCCGGTCGCGTGATCGCGATCGATGAGGTGCCCGAGCGCCTCGCCATGGCGGAAGCCGGCGGCGCCGAGACGATCGATTTCAGCAAGACCGACGTCTACGATGAGCTTCAGGCGCGGACCAAGGGACGAGGCCCAGATAGCTGCATCGACGCTGTTGGTTGCGAGGCCGCCGCTCACGGTGCAGCGGACGCGGTCATGGACAAGGTGAAGGCAAGCATGATGCTCGCCACCGATCGTGTCCACGTTCTGCGGCAGGCGATCATGAGCTGCCGCAAGGGGGGCACGGTTTCCGTGCCCGGCGTCTATGTCGGCATGGGCGACAAGCTGCCGATCGGCGCGGCCATGAACAAGGGCCTGACCATCAAGCTCGGCCAGACCCACGTTCAACGCTACACCAAGCCGCTGCTGGAGAAGATCGAGGCAGGTGCGATCGACCCGAGCTTCGTGATCACCCAACCGGCGAGCCTCGAGGACGCGCCCGAGATGTATGCCAAGTTCCGCGACAAGGAGGACGGCGTCGTCAAGGTGGTGATGCGGCCGCACGGCTGAACCGCGCATTCCGGATCAGGAGAACGTCGTGTCGGATCATTCGAAGAAACGTCGGCAGCACGACGGTGTCCCTCCATCGGGAAAGGTAACAGGGCGGGCCTTGTCGGCCGTGGGATTGGCGATACTCATCGCCGGCCCTTTGGCTGCTTGGCTGCGCTCGCGTCGAACCCAGCCCAGCATCGATGTCCAAACGGCGCGGCGCCTCTCCCCGCGGAGCCGGCCGGGGCCCGCAGCTTCCGCTTCTGACATCGTCATTGGGGAGCCGGCGGATGCGCGTCCATCATCTTAACTGCGGGACCTGCTGCCCGGCCGGCGGCAGGCTGTTCGACGGCACCAGCGACGGTCCGCTCGGTCACCTCGTCTGCCACTGCCTGCTGATCGAAAGCGATGCCGGGCTAATCCTGGTCGATACGGGTTTCGGCACCCGCGACATCGATCATCCCCACCGTCGGTTGTCGGAGTTCTTCCTTAAGCTCAACAATATCCAGCTCCGCCCCGAGGAAACCGCGATCGCGCAGGTGCGCGCGCTCGGCTTCTCGCCCGCGGACGTGCGCCATATCGTGGTGACTCACCTCGACTTCGATCACGCCGGCGGCATTGAGGACTTTTCGAACGCCACCGTCCACCTCACCGCGCGCGAGAAGGAAGTCGCCGATGGCCGACGCGGCGGCGCGTTCGTCGGCACGCGGCGCTACCGTCCTGCCCAGTGGAACGATGTGTCGGAGTGGCGCCTCTATCCGTTCGGCGGAGGCGAGCCGTGGATGGGGTTCGATGCAGTCCGCGACCTCGATGGCCTGCCGCCCGAGATCCTGCTCGTGCCGCTCGCCGGCCACACCTGGGGACATAGCGGAGTCGCGGTACGTGAAGACGACGGCAACTGGCTGCTTCATGCGGCCGATGCCTATTTCTATCGCGGCGAGATCGGATCCGAGACGTATCGCTGTCCGACCGGACTTCGCGGCTATCAGCGACTGATGGAGGTCGATCGCGGAGCGCGCCTGAGCAATCAGGCACGACTGCGCCGGCTCTCACTCGATCGGACCGACGTGCGCATCTTCTGCGCGCATGACGCCGTCGAATTCGAGCTTCTCGCTGGGACGCGTTCGGCCAGTCGCGCATTGTAACGTCACTCCTCTCCCTGCGGTCTTGTTCTCCCATTGAGGATCACGCCTTGTCCGACGCATCTGCCAGTCCCGTCCTGCAACCCGTCACGATCGGCGATCTGCGGCTCAAGAACCGAATCGTCATGGCGCCACTGACGCGGAGCCGCTCGAATGAGGAGGGCGTGCCGCCCGCTTTCGCCGCGGACTATTATGGGCAGCGCGCGGGCGCCGGCCTCATCATCACCGAGGCTACGAACATCTCGGCCCAGGCGCGAGGCTACGCGATGACGCCCGGCATCTGGTCGGACGCGCAGGTCACCGCATGGCGGCCGATCGTCGATGTCGTGCACCGGCGCGGCGGCACGATCTTCCTCCAGCTCTGGCAAACAGGCCGTATCTCGCATCCCGATCTGCATGGCGGCGCCCTCCCTGTCGCGCCCTCCGCGATCAGGGCGGAGGGGCAGGCGTTCACCAATGAGGGCATGAAGGATTTCGTGACGCCACGCGCGCTCGAGACGGACGAGATCTCCGGCATCGTCGCGGACTATCGCCGGGCCGCTGGCCAGGCCAAGGCGGCCGGGTTCGACGGCGTCGAGGTCCACGCCGCGAACAACTATCTGCTCGAGCAGTTCATCCGCGACAGCACCAACCGGCGCACGGATGCCTATGGCGGGTCGATCGAGAACCGGCTGCGCTTTCCGCTCGACGTGGTCCGCGCCGTGGTCGAGGTCTGGGGCGCAAAGCGCGTTGGCATCCGTATTTCGCCCGCGACGACCGAGCCCGGGAAGGCACCGCTCGACAGCCAAGTCGCGCAGACGTTCGGCGCATTCGTCGACGCGTTGTCCGACATCGGCCTGCTCTACATCCACGACATCGAGGGTGTGACGCAGCAGACGCGCGACGTGCCGGACGGCGTCGACTTCCGGGCGCTGCGGAAGCGCTTCTCGGGCGCCTACATCGCCAACAACCAGTACACGCTCGATCTGGCCGAGGAGACGCTCGCAAACGGCGATGCCGACCTGTTCAGCTTCGGCCGCCCGTTCCTCGCCAATCCTGACCTCGTTGAGCGCCTGCGCACCGGTGCTCCGCTCGCTGACGCACCGAAGCAATATTGGTATGGTGGGGGCTCGGTGGGCTACTCGGACTGGCCGGGTATGCGGAAACTCCAAGCCTCAGTCGAGCGCCCGTGATCGGGTGTCTCCTGTCCGGCGAGTACAGCGCCTAGGATGACCCATTCGCGGTCGTTCAGCGCCGTTTTGTCCGCTCCCAAAGCTGGACGCTGG